>CALIAG010000378.1 GCA_938041325.1 uncultured Saprospiraceae bacterium
GCCAACCATTAAGATGAGTGCGTTGGTGTTTCTTAAACTGGCGACTGCATGTTTGTTTTGATAAAAACCTCCTACATACATTCCTTCATACATCAAGTAAAGACCATAAGTCAGCACTTGAAGGTTTTGACTTCCGTTAAACAAATTTTCACCCTGCATATCGTATTTGATATTTGGTGACAAATAAATTTTACTTCGAGTTCCATTAAAGAAAAGCATTGGGATAACTGAACCTGCATGTAAGGTCAGACGAGGAGAAGTTCTGGTATCAATGTTTTGAAGAGATTCATTGCCTCCATTGCCATTAAAAAGATAAGGTGCATGATTTAAACTAAAACCAATGCTGTTTCTGATATCTCTAAACTTTCTTTTTCCTAATTTCAACTCTGAATCAAAACGCCAGATAGCACCAATATTGAAATCTGTATAACTTACTTTTTCTAAGACAGGTATGGCAGACGTTGTGTAGATATTTCCATATACCGGATCCAATTGATCTGAGAATGTAATCTTGTCCCAATCCACTCCTTTCTGAACCCATTGGGCTTGAACTCCTATATGAATATTGTGGCGATCTGCAGGTATGGTATAGGCATAGGACAGGCCAACATAACTTGTTGTCAATTGGGCCAGTCCTTGAACATCTTGAAATAAACTTATGCCAAATCCTGATCGTAAGTAAGGTTCTTGTATCTCAACAGATACACCTACCGTTCGGAAGCCGTCGTCTACATTAACCCATTGCATTCTTGACACTCCTGAAAAGCTAATTCCACTTTCCAATCCTGTAAACGCAGGGTTTAGATATATTCTGTTAGAATAAAATTGCGAGAAAGATGGGTCTTGTGCAAAGCTAGTTTGCGCCCATAAATTGCATAGCAATAGTAGTGTAAATATCCTCAATAGCATATTAACTTGTCTAGTTGAACTAAATAAATTGGTGGTTGTATTCTGGCTAATCTTCGACCGAGATCGAAAAATGGCTTTTGGATATGTCTGGGATTGTTGTTCCTTTTGGGAACAAATAAAATACTGTTGAGGGATAAAGTTCTGAATTACTTCAGAGAGGGGGGATGTTTAAACTTTTAGGATTACAATTGATTCTTGGGACAATATTGACAGATTGAGGGAGATTGTCAATACTAGTAAAATAACTAACTGTGACGGTTAAGTACAGCTTTTTTTATTTTGATATGTAGATCATGGAATGGATTTGAAAATACTTTTTAAAACTTAAAAAAGTTATTCTCACTAACAATAGGACAAAAGATATGCCATTATGTAAATCGAAATTAACATTGTGTTAGTGTGACTCTGGTTTTGGGAAAGTATTCGAAACTAATTATTTGATTTAAAGGTACTTTTGCCCAGCTTATAAAATTTGATGAATTCTTAAATATTGAATTAAAAGAATTGTTTTTCCATCTTTTATCTCACCATTCTGTACCATTTCGAGTGCATTTTCGAAATTGTATTCAAGAACTTCGATTTCTTCTTGCTCTGTTTCTAGTCCGCCACCTTTTCCTTTTTCCGTGTCACTTGAATATTCTGCAATAAAAAAGTGAATGATTTCTGTGACTGATCCGGGGGACATATATGCTTCAAATACTTTTTTTACTTCGGAGATTATATAGCCTGTCTCTTCTTCCGTTTCCTTTTTGATACAAACTTCTGGACTGTCGTTATCTAATAAACCAGCGCAAGCTTCTATAAGCATACCCGTTGGGTTGCCATTTATATAAGTTGGTACGCGAAATTGTCTGGTGAGTATAATGGATTTTGTGGTTTTGTTATATAGTAGAATAGTGGCGCCATTGCCACGATCATAGGCTTCTCTTTCCTGTCGTTCAACGGTTCCGTCTTTTTTAGTATAATCAAATACGACTTTTTTCAAGGTGTACCAATTGTCCGAAAGGATTTTAATTTCTTTAATATCAACTTTATCGTTTTGCATTTTATAATTCTTTAAGATTATAAATAATTTTTTTGCCTTTTTCTTCCCCGTACTTAACCATTTGATCTGCTCCTCCAGATGGACCTCCAATTCTAAAAACAATATCACATTTGCTTATCAAGCGAATCGCAACTGGATGGAAAAGTTCATTCCAAATATCATCTCCCATTTCTTCAGAGCCAGCTGTTTCTATTAAGGGTAAGGCAAACCATTCCCCAAGAACAGGTAAGTGTCCAAGTTGGTACAAATGCAAAGCCATGTCGTTCATTGCATCTACATTTTTTTGAATGAGTGTTGGGTCATCGTTGGTGCCTGATCTATATGGGCCAGCGACTAAAATCAGTAAAGGATTATTTGTTTCTAACATATAGGAGTAGAATTTTAATTTAAGAATGGAATCACTTTGATATGCTAAAGTTGATATTTTTTTTTGGTAAAACGCTTAATGTAGATTAAGAATATAATTTTTAGGAAGAACCTGCTTTGAATACCTAAATCGAAAACATTTGTGAAACTGCTATTTGATTTAGTTAGACTTAAAAAAGAAGTTAATGTAAAGAAATGCCTATTAAAAAATCAACAATGTCACACTAACACCAGACAGGAAATAATAGTTAGTCCCATTCAATTTAAATTACCCCTTTTGGCTTAAAATTTGACTTACTATCTTAAATTTCTCCTCCTTTGCCAACTCAATTTTCAATGCAAAATTATATTTCTTAAAAAACAATATCCAGATTCGGAATTGCTTTTGTTTAATAGCTAATCTGTCTATCCCCTTTTAATATATATTAAATATATGATTTACAAATTACTTGTTGAATGCTTGAGACCAATCTACCTTTTATTCTTTTTCTTGTTTGCTCAGACAAGTATTGCACAGATTTATGAAGACCATATTGGAGCAGGTAACACAGTCGGAGTTACGGTCACAGGGTCCAATAATCAAGAGAATGATTCTACACTTTATTCAATTACTGGAACACAATTAAAACCTGATCTAATCGGTGCTTCAAGGTTTTTAGCACAAGCAACACTTGGTGCTTCTTATGAAGAAATAGAACATGTGAGTACTGTTGGAATAGAAAATTGGTTGGATGAACAATTCAACATGTCACCACAATCTTTTGCAGAGAAGCATGCAGAGATTTTCAACGAAACGCAAGAACTTATTACGAATGACTTTCAGGCAAATAAATACATGTCTTACGTTTTTTATGATTTTGTCCACAATCAGCCAGACGCACTAAGACAAAAAGTTGCTTTTGCCTTATCACAAATATTTGTCATTTCAGCCTACCATGGAAGTAACTTAGGAGGCAATGGACCGAGCAATCTCATGTATTACGATTTTTTATATCAAGGTGCGTTTGGCAATTACAAAGATATGTTGACCAATGTAACTTTCAGCGTTCCAATGGGAAATTACCTCAGTCATTTTATGAATCAAAGAGCTGATATTGTTGAAAAGACCTATCCGGATGAAAACTTTGCAAGAGAAATAATGCAACTGTTTTCGATTGGCTTGCATATGCTCAATGATGATGGAACTCCTAAAAAAGATGCTTATGGAGATTACATTCCTACTTATGATATTAACAACATTGCAGAGTTGGCGAATGTTTTTACAGGTTTAGGGGGGAGCGCGACCATAGATGGAGCGGAGAATACGGTTTTTCTTCAAAGTTGGAATATAGATAAAAATGCTCCGATGAAGATGTTCGATGATTATCACTCTACTGTAGAAAAAAATATATTGCCAGGAGTTACACTTCCAGCAGGACAAAGTGGGATAGAGGATCTTAATCAGACGCTGGATATTCTTTTCAATCATCCTAATGTCGGTCCTTTTATTGGCAAGCGTCTCATTCAACATTTAGTAAAATCAAACCCTTCTCCTTCTTACGTGAGAAGAATTACTACCATATTCAATAATAACGGTCAAGGTGTACGAGGTGATTTACAAGCTGTTGTAAAAGCAATCCTTTTGGATCCTGAAGCACGTGATTGCAGTTGGATAGATGTTCCAGTTAATGGTAAATTAATTCAGCCTTTGGAAAGATTTACAACATTATTCAAAGCTTTTGATTTATCAACTCCTTCAGGAAAATATTGGTTCAATGATTATGGAACTTGGTACAATGACGTAGGGCAAGCCTTTTTGGCGTCACCATCTGTCTTCAATTTCTTTTCTCCATTCTATGCAGAAGATGAATTTATAGCACCTCTTGATTTAGTTTCTCCAGAGTTTCAACTTCTTAATAGTGTCACTGCCATTGCCTATATCAATGAAATGGAATGGACCATTAAAACACGTCCTTTTAATAACGAAACAGTAGCAAATTCTAATGGCACTGGATTGACTAGGAATCTAGAGGATGAGCCTTTCTTTAATTTCGATGATGAAATAAATATTTATGATACTCAAGGGATTTCGGCATTGTTGGATCGCTTAGATTTAATTCTTTGCAGGGGGCAATTATCTGAAGGGGTAAAAGCCATCATTGCAAATACCATTGAACAAAACGAAGAGAACCTGAGCAGTTACGAAAGCATTGATGCATTAGAAGATGCTCTATACTATGTGATGATGACTCCGAACTATGTCATTCAGAAGTAAGCGATAGAGAACATTTAAAATAGAAAACCGAATATAATGTTTAATAAAAAACACAACAGAAGAGATTTTTTAAGTAAACTAGGAGTAGGCTGTGCTCATGTAGGAGCGACTACTTTATTGTCAGGGATCACCAACATGGGCTTGCTGAATGCAGCAGCTGCAGCGAATACAAGTTGGGTTACAAATTCCAACAATAATTACAAAGCTCTTGTCTGTATTCTGTTGTCTGGCGGGAACGATAGTTTCAATATGCTTGTTCCAAGAAATCAAGATTCATATGATGACTACGCAAATGTAAGAACGAATATCGCTTTAGAAAGAGAATCCTTGTTGCCACTGAATCCTTTAAATCCTGATGGAAAAGAATATGGTTTACATCCAAATTTGCCAAAGGTTCAGCAATTATTTGAAGCTGAGAAGTTAGCTTTTATAGCCAATTGCGGAGTGCTTGTGCAACCTACAAGTATGACCGAATTCAACTCTGCGGTAAAACTGCCTTCTGGATTATTTTCACATTCTGATCAAGCGAGTCATTGGCAAACATCCTTGCCACAGGATAGAAGAGCATTGGGATGGGGCGGTAGACTTGCCGATATTCTTCATACCAATAATGCCAATCAGAATATTTCAATGAACATCTCTTTGAATGGAACCAACTTATATCAGAGAGGCAATATTGTTCAATCCTTTGCAGCTAATCCAAACGCCAATGGCAGTACATTGATCAATGGTTCATCCAATAATAATTTTTACAACACATTAAAGCGTCAAACCTTAGATGATATTCTAGAGGCGGATTATCAAAATACTTTAGAAAAAGCATATGCAAATGTCATCGCAGGTTCGAAAAACAATTCTATAGAATTTGATTCAGCAATCGCAAGTGGAACACCAATCACCGTTCCTTTTAATTCTGATGAGGATTTTTCAAAAAGAATGTTGATGACTGCTAGAATCATTGCGGCTCAAGCCAACCTGAATGTAAATCAACAAACCTTCTTTATCCAGTTATCTGGTTTTGACAACCACGATGCCAACCTTACTGAGCATGCCGAACTGATGACTAAGCTGGACAATGGCTTACACAGTTTCTATCAAGCGATGGAGCAGATCGGTATGCAAGACAATGTTACCACTTTTACCATTTCTGATTTTGGTAGAAAATTGGTTTCAAATGGAGATGGTTCTGATCATGCATGGGGTGGACACGTACTGGCTATGGGAGGTGCGGTTCGCGGCAAAAAGATATATGGTGAATATCCCGAATTGTATTTAGGCGCACCATTGGATACCGGTGGAGGAAGATTTATACCTACCACTTCGACCGATGAATATTTTGCAGAACTGGCCATGTGGTTTGGAGCTTCAACTTCAGACTTGTCCCATATTTTACCCAACCTTCCGAATTTCTGGTCATCCAGCCAAGCAGGACCACCAATCGGATTTATGACAACTTAGAATTTATATTTTGATTTAAGTCTTCTCCCGTTAATAACCGTAAAATGCAATTCAATTTCAAAATTAAACTTCTTTTAGGAGGTCTCATTTTTTTCTTTTTTCAGCTAAACCTTCTACGAGGTCAATGTGAAGATAGGAGCAACTATTGGGAAGAAAGTTGGAAATCTTGTGAAACCAGCTCCAATCCAAATAGTGCAAGAAGCGAAGGTCATTGGCTTTTATTCGAGTTCAATGAACCACAGGCTATTGGTACTTCTCATATCTGGAATGCCAATCGTTCTGGGGAAAGTGCTTTGGGAGCAGAAGAAGTATATATAGATGTTTCAGTGGATGGTATAAATTGGTTGCCTCTTGCAACAGATCCATTTACTTGGCCTAGGGCAACAGAAGCGGATAATTATGAAGGCTTTGAAGGACCAAGTTTTGAATCATTTGGATTTATAAAAAAGGTGTTATTTACGGTCGTTAAAAATTACGGAGATGCCAATTGTGTTTCTATAGCTGAAGTGAAGTTTGATATCAATCCCTTGGCTTGTTATGGAATAGAAGATATTTGTGGTGTTTGTGATGGCCCAGGATTGATTACATATTACGAAGATGCAGATGGTGATGGTTTAGGAAATCCTTGGGTTGCTGTTGAGAATTGCGAGCAACCTGATGGCTATGTGCCGAATGCTGATGATCCATGCGATACCGGTTTATATGGCTGGTCTGATATGCAAATTCTTTTTGAGGAAAATGGCTGTACTGGCTGTCACAGTAATAGTGGAGCAAGTGGATTGGACTTAACGAGCTTCCAAGGGATCAGTGCTGGTGGAGATGTTTGTGGAAACGAGATTCTTTCAGGAACTAACCTTGTCGGAATTATAACTATACCTGGATATGATGGCTGTTCAAGACCAATTGGATTTCCAAGTATGAATGAAAGAGTAGGAGGCGCAATAGATGAAAATGAAATTGCAATGATTCAAGAATGGATCAATGCAGGTGCACCTTTTGATTGCAATTGTCCCGAAGGATCACCCGACGCAGACAATGACGGGGTCTGTGATGCTTCTGATTTTTGTCCCAACTTTAATGACAATTTAATAGGTACTCCATGCGATGATGGCATGGCTTGTACAACGAATGATACTTACCGAACTTCCTGTAATTGCGAAGGAACTCCAATCCCTGATTCAGATTTTGATGGCGTATGTGATAGTGAAGATCAAGCACCCAATAATCCTTGTACTGCTGATGGTATTATTGGATTGCCAGAACCACAAGACTGGGTTGCCCATTCAACCAACGATTGTGATGAGGATGGTATTTATTTAAAAGATGGCGATCAAGATGATTTTGATGCTTGTATTGATGATGAAGGAATTACACTTTCGCCAGAATGCTCGTGCCCAGAAGGAGCAATACAATCTGGTGGCCAACTAAAGAAATCACAAGGAGTCTGGTCTACTACTGCCTTTAATGCAGAAGGGATTTCCGATGGTGTTTTGACCAATGGAATTGGATGGAATGCGTTTATTGAACTGACCTATCCTTATCTGGAAATTGGACAACAAATTTGTTTTGACGTAGGATTTAATAATGCGGAAGGTGGAGTGAAATTCGAAATCAATGAATTGGGATCTTATAAATTTTACAATCAAGATACCTCAAAAGTAAATTACGAACTTCAAAATTTTTGCTTTCCTGTTTTTATGGCCGGTGAACAAAGAATCAGAGTGACTCGGTTGGTAACAGGGGCAGTTCGAGTCGATGGTTCCAATTATGAACATTGCCCTTGCAATATTGCTGATCCACAATTTGAGTTTACAAGTTGTTATTGTCCAAATGATTTTACTACTGGAGAAGGCTCCTTCGTAAGCGGAGGCGAATTTTCTAATCCGGAAAACACAGATGGAGCTCCAGATGGCAATTTCTCTGGTTGGATTAACGGAGAAGATTCTTTGATATTATCCTTTCCTGAATTGGAACCTTTTACGGAGATTTGTGTCAATATTGCTTTTAACAATGCAGCAGGAAAAGTAGGTTTTGATTTAAACGGTAAATATTTTGAAGTAGTGAATCCAAGTGGATCCACTGACAATTCTGAAGGTCAAGACATTTGTTTTCTTACCACAGCAACTGGACCTCAAGAACTCATTATCACAGAAGAGGGTTGGGGAAGTATTTGGGTAGATGGAGCAATTTATAAAACTTGTAATGGCTGTAGATATGATGAAGATAACGACGGTGTTTGTGATGAAGATGATATTTGTCCGGAAGGAGATGATACTGTTGATATTGACAATGACGGGATTCCAGATGCTTGTGATCCTTGCTCCACAGTTGGTCAAGCTTGTGATGACAATGACGCTTGCACTGTAGGAGATATGTATGATGAGGAATGCAATTGTACAGGAACCTTTGCAGATGCCGATAGCGATGGAGTCTGTGATGCCAATGATATTTGTTCAGAAGGAGATGATGCGATGGATATTGACGAAGATGGGATACCGGATGCTTGTGATCCTTGCTCCACAGTTGGCCAATCTTGTGATGATAATG
>CALIAG010000379.1 GCA_938041325.1 uncultured Saprospiraceae bacterium
AGCAAGTAATTGGAAGCCTTCTTTGATTAAATCGTCCTTCACTTCTTGCAACGCTGAAAGATGTTTTGTACAATAAGGACACCAGCCACCTCTGTAAAAGACCAAAACGGTCGGCAAGCTATCTATGATATTTTCTAAAAGTTGGTTTTCGCCATCCATATTGGAAACAGCTATTTCAGTAGGTACTTTTTCTCCAACCTTCAAAGGGCAAACATCAAATCTTGCATCTTGAGCAAGCAAGTAAACGCTACTTAGACAACTGATCGAACACAGTAAAAATAATTTTTTCATCTATTGTAATTTTCTGCAAGATAGGCTGTGGTTTTTACATCTAGAAGATTTTGTACATTAATTGTCTTAGCTATACCGCTTTTTTCGATGTGACAGTTTTATTCAATTGATTTAAAATTTCAATTTTAGCCGAAATAATTTCATTTACATCAGGAATAAGAGAAGCACCATATCGAGCATTCATTTCAAATATCATAGGTATGTTTTTTCTAATTTTAAAATTAAAACAACATACTCCTTCGTAATTCAATTTCTTTAGAATATCACTAAAGATGGGATTGAATTTGGAACGCACTTTCCGCTTAATTAAAAACTTATTTCCACCTCCTTTTACATACCTACGTTTTAAGTAGATGAACTCATAAGAAGTATGAAATGCAATTTCATTTTTGTAAAAAATATGTGTGGTATATTCTCTTCTGCCCGATATAAATTCTTGCGTATAAAAATCTGGATGATCTAACTTTTGAGCATGCTTCCTTTCATCTTTAGAAGAATTAATGATAAATGTTCCTTCTCCCCATTCTCCTTTTTTTCTTTTTAAAACGTAAGGAAAAGTGTTAGTAGGATTAAGCTTTGGAACATATTTTCCGAATCTATTACTGATTAAGAATTGATTGAATTTGATCTTATCATCAGCAATGTCAAGAGCAGAAAGGGAAGGAATCAACAATTTACTGCCGTTTAAAGGAGAATGATAATTATGGAGATTAATTTGATCCTGTATAGTGAGTGGAATGATAAGATCAACATCACTTAAATCGGTATTTTCTGGAAAGGGGGAAAAGGAGTGTTCATATACGTCAGAAAGTTGCGACTCAATTGAGTCGCTCCAGTCTGGCTTATGGCCAAACATTATTTTTTTGGGGAAATTCATTAAATAAGGTTATTGAGGTATTTTAATAAGTGTAGCAAGCGAAACCGCCTCTAGCTATAAGACCCTATTAAGTTTTTATCTGACCTAAATATAAGGGATGAGTTCGGTATAATTTTATCTTTTTCAAAAAAAAATAAAAAAACATTAAAAAATATAATATACTACTTGCCTAAGTTCGTTATTACTTTGAATTTTAATCGATACCATTTTCTTTCCACATCGATCAATTTCCAAAATCTAAGGTTGAGTAAAAAAACAGTTATCGTACCCTTAAAAGGGTATATAGGCTGGAACGTTCTTATTGCCGATTAAGCGCAATAAGGATGTATTATTTGTTTTAGTTTTAAAAATATCTTCAAGCATTTTTTAAACGTTCGTCCTTACACTTTTATGAAACACTATGGCCATCTCAAACCGTTTGCCAAAAGCCTTAAAAAATTGGATACCTACCAAAAACACATTTTAACAGATATACTGTTCTGAGAACTTAAAATTAGATCTAGTTTTTTTAGGGTTACGGAGTGAATACATACAATTTAGTATTCACTCCTTTTTTTATGCTTAAATTGAAAACAGGAATACAAAGAAAAAAGAACTAATAATTGTTTTTTGCGCGGAGCTATTGTAATTTAGAGAGCCGGATTAGATTCAAGAGAACTGAATCCAAATTTTTGTCTCTAAATTTCCAAGACATCCTCAACAAAAACTAAAACTGTGCAAAAACTTCTATTCCTTTTTTGCTTACTCTATTCCTGTATTTCATTAGGACAAGGCGGTGGAGATTGTATTTCAGCTACTTTTTTATGTGATAAAACAAACTTTGCGCAAGTAGAGACGCAAGGTGCTGGAATGTTTACCAATGAAATTTCAGCCAATACATGTGGATTGAGTGAATTCAATTCGACTTGGTTTACTTGGATTTGTGAAGATGCTGGTAATCTTACTTTTGACCTTATCCCTTCCTTGAATTCCGATGATGTAGATTTTATTCTATTCAGACTTCCTAGCGGAGTTTTCAATTGTGATGATAAAGAAATAATGCGCTGTATGGCTTCGTCTTGTGATGGAGCAACTGGTTTGAACGCGTCGTCTATGGATGACAGTGAGCAACCCGGATGTTCGGGAGACGATGACAATTACTTAGAAGAAGTCGACTTGGTTGCAGGAGAGGCATATGCACTATTTATACTGAGTTTTTCAGGTTCTGGAATATTTGACTTAGTCTTTGGTGGTTCCGCAACTTTTCAAGCTCCGATTCCGGCACTTGATATTAGTCCGGATACAGTAGCTTGTCCAAACGAAACCTTGACCTTCCTTGACCAATCATCTTACCCTTCTGGTACGATTACAAGTCGTATTTGGGATTTTGGTCCAGGCGCAACGCCAGCAACAGCATCCGGACAAGGGCCTCATAACGTAAGTTGGTCAACACCGGGTACACGAGTTATAGAAGTCTTGTTGACCACCAGTGATGATTGCACACTTGATCAACAACAAACAATAATTATACAAGACCAAACAGACATCGATATAAGTATTCCAGTTTGTGAAAATGGTTCTCTTGACTTTATGGGATCCACAATAGCTGCAGGTAATTCTGCTTCCTTTGTTTTGCCATCAACAACTGGATGTGATACTTTTCTTACTGTCTTGGCAGCTCCTGTAGCAGTCGTTGAATCAGATTTAACACTAGAAGCTTGTCTAGGAGAATCCGTGAGTTATAACGGCACCAACTTAGCGGCGGGAACAGTTACGGAAGTAGACTTTATCAGTGCAAATGGATGCGATTCCATCGTCACGGTTACCGTAGCGCCCGTGGTCATTGCAGATACAGCAATTGATATAGAAACTTGCCCAGATGAACCAATTACATTTTTAGGCATTCAATACGATCCGGGCACGACAAACGCCATAGACTTAACTAGTTTTCAAGGATGTGACTCGACCATATTGTTGACCATCGTTGCAGTGCCTCTTGCCAATACGAGTTTGACTATTGAAGCATGTGAAGGCGAAACCTTTACTTATGAAAATGAAGAATTAGCGATTGGAGAAATGATGACTTTTACCTTATTGTCTTCTCTTGGCTGCGATTCATTTGTAAATGTAGAAGTGGTTCAATCTCCAGATTTTACTGTAGATTTTGATTCAAATCCTTTTTGTCCCAATGTAACTTCAGGAAGTGTGGAGATTACAAATGTATCTGGTAGTACAGGCCCGTTTGTATTTTCCATTGATAGTATAAACTTTCAAGATGAACCTTTATTTACAGGTTTGGATCAAGGGACGTATACATTATCTACAGTCGATGACAACAATTGTTTGCTCGAATTAGAAGTAATTGTTGAAGAAAGTGCGAGGGTAGACGTGGATATTCAAAATGTAGTTTTGGGATGTACAGATGAAGTTGTTGAGATTCGCGCAATACCACTTGGTAATCCAAATGAAGTGAGTTTAATGTGGGAAGACAGTACGATAGGTTTCTCCTTTTTCGCGGACGAGGGGAGAGATTATACCGTTGCAATTACGGACGCGTGTTCTACCTATCCACGAGATATTGAAGTAGCTTTGGAAACAGAATTTAGAGATTCCTATGTTTATATTCCGAATGGATTTACACCAAACGATGATGGCATCAATGATGATTTCAAAGCCTTCTTTGGTCCGGACGTAGAAGTGTTGGCATTCAAGTTTAATGTCTACAATCGCTGGGGAGCCAACGTGTTTGGAAGCACAAATCCTAACATCGTATGGGATGGCCGTTTGAAAGGCAAATGGGCTCAAAGCGGAACCTATATTTGGTTTATGGAAGCGACCTTGTTAAGTTGTCGCAGAACCTTTGAAGTATTTAAAACTGGAGATATTGTATTGATTAGATAGCTTCGTAATTATACCATTCTTTAGGGGGCATAATAAAAGCCAAAGCAATTACGCTTTGGCTTTTATTTGAACTAAGACTTTGATTATAAAAATGTTTTTACAACTGGTTCAGTATCAAATTTCCAGCAAATCATTCTACTCGTCTTTTGTCCTGCTGCCATTTCTATCACCTCGATTTCTCTTGCACGGACAGTTTTCAATTCACGAATGATTTTTGGAACATTTTTCTTTTGAGAAACTAGCGTACTAAAGAACTTGAATGTTTTTGGGAATTTGCGGCTCTCTTGGATTAAGCGACTGATAAAACCCATTTCTCCTCCTTTGCACCAAAGTTCATTCTGTTTACCACCAAAGTTTCTTTCTGGATTTTTAGAATTTGAATCTTCAATACCCAGATTTTTCCATTTGCGTCGACTGGCACTTTTAGCTTCAGCTGACGAACCATGAAAAGGAGGATTGCACATGCATGCTTCAAACCGTTCTGCGGAATGAATGACATCATAGAAAATATGCTCTGAATTTTCTTGCAAACGCAATTCAACTGCTCCTTCTGGAAACCTGTTATTGTACACGTTTTCTTTTGCTGCTTGCAAGGCTACCTTATCAATTTCCGATCCTACAAAATGCCAACCATATTCCTTATGTCCGACCAAAGGATAGATACAATTTGCACCTACACCAATTTCAAATACCTTTACATTTTCGCCTCTGGGAACCTTGCCTTTTCTGGTCTTGGCCATTTGATCAGCTAAGTAATGCAAGTAATCTACTCGACCTGGAACAGGAGGACATAAATAACCTTCAGGGATTTTCCAATTTCTTAAACCATAGTGGTGAACCAACAAGGCTTTGTTCAATGCACGTACAGCATCAGGCTTTGTGAAATCGACTGTTTCAATTTCATGTTCATTTATGAAAACAAAATCCTTTAAAAGCGGAAATGCTGCTGTCAATTTTTTAAAATCATAGCGGCCAGAATGTTTGTTCCTTCTATGTAATCCCTTCTTTTTCTTCTTTTTGGTAGGCTGTTTCTTTTTCTCCATCATAGCGTTCAATGCTTGTTTTATAAGACCAGTTGATGCTTAATTGCAAGGTAGAAATAGTTTCTCGAAATAATCTGAAATCGAGCCTTAATTTCCTAGTTGGACCAACAAACTAGACTCTTTCCAATTTTTGATGAGGCTCTTCGGGCAAGATCACATTTATCGCAGCTCCTAAAGTTACAATTCCGCCTTCTAGAACAATTCCCATGATTCCTGATTTTCTAATTAAATTATCATTTTCATCCTTATCAAGGACAGCTTTCATTAATCCCTTTTGAAAGGCGTCCAGCTGTGAGCAGGGATTTCGAAGACCTGTTATTTGGACCCGTGCATATTCACCTATTTCCAAAATAGTATTGGTAGGTAAATCCAAAAGATTGATTCCTTGTGTTGTAATATTCTCTCCAATTTCTCCAGGTTTTACCTCGAAACCCTTCTCGTTCAATTCATCAAAAAGTTCACTGTGAATAAGATGGACTTGTCTTAAATTAGGTTGAGTGGGATCTTGAGCTACTCGAGAACGGTGCTTTACCTTTTCACCAGAATGGCAATCACCTTCAACACCCAACCCCTTGAGTAAATTAATTTGAGATTGATTTTGTTTGCTGAATTCATGGCTTTTGCTCAAGCTTAATGCGGTTACTTTTCCAGTCATAGTTTAAATTTCTCGTTTTACGAAAATCTTCTTATTGATTTGTTGTTTAAATCTCTACTTAGATAACTATAATGGAAGTTTATCGGTTCAGTATAAAATAGGTTAATAAAGATTAATAGTACTCAGATGTAATTTTCTTTCAAACATGATTCCAGGAAAATAAATACTATAATTATTGAGATCAAAATTCTGTCTTTTTATGGTTCGTAAAAATTCATTCTAATAAACAGAATTGAAAATAGAAGAGGAGGTGAGAAAAAGTTGTTTGTAAAGTTTAGCCAAAGAATAAGCAAATAAGCATTTGCTAAAGCGCATAAGGAATTAAAAGTAGGGAAGGGGAGTATCAGTCGAATGATATAATAATTAAAAAGGGAATCAAGTTAACTCGATTCCCTTTTTACGAATGGCAATTTCGGTAGCCCAAACGGTTTCACAATTGAAAATGAGAGATGTGTTGTCTTGAAAAATTATTCTCCTAATAATTTTTTCATCAATGGAATCACCACGTCTAGCCATCCAGCTTTAGATTCTTCATACCTCTTTTTTCCATCTTCTGTTCCTGCAAAATCACCTTGGATTATGGTCAATAAAGTCCCATTTTCATGGGCCTGTATTTCATAAGTAAGGTTCACATAATTTTCTGAAATATCCGGCATTCCAATGTTCGGATCAAACGTCGTACTGGTCACACGTTTACCTTCCACATATTCTATCACTGTCCCTTTTACATAAATGACTTCTTTGCCATCTTCTGTTTTCCCAGTCCATAAAACAGGACTCCCGATTTTCCAATCAGATATCAATTCACAACCAAACATATATTGCTTGGTCATAACCGGATTAATCAACAAATCCCAAACTTTCTCAGCATCTGCTTTGAAAAGCACTTCATTTTTTATAATCATTGAATTATTCATTTTTATATATTTTTAATGAAATTCAATTTGAGCAAAAGTTCAATTAGTTGATTGCAGAATCGGGAGTCTTTTTTACACTATTGGGAGTGATTCCAAATTCTTTTTTGAATGCATTCGAAAAATGTTGAGGTGAACTATAACCCGTTTCAAAAGCAATTTCTTTTGCCGATTTATCAGTTCCTAGCAATAGTTTTTTTGCTAGAGTCATCCTTGATTTATGGATGTATCCGAAAATAGTTGTCCCAAAAAGTTCTTTAAATCCACGTTTCAATTTGTACTCATTTATACCAATTAATTTCGCCAACTCTATGATCGTCGGTGGATTTTCTATTCTTGAATGAAGAAGCTCCTTTGCTTCAACGAGTTTTCTCTTGTCTTTTTTAAGCTTGATAAATTGATTAGATTTTTGTTCACCATATTGCTCTGCTTGCAAGACCAATAACTCAATGCTTTTGGAAAGTAAAAATAAATTTTTCAATTCTTCTTGGTAAGTACAATGGATAACTTCATCAATGACCTGTTGAATTTTAAAATTACTGACCTTCCATTCATCTGATAATATGCAGTTCTTTTTATTAATGACATTGTCGGTAAATCTTTTCAATACATCATTGCCGTTTTGTCCAATTTTGATAAAAGCGTCCGGAGAAAAGTTAACACCAAACGTCTCGATTCTCTTGCTTCTGTTATGCACTTCGATTTCTAAGCCATCAGTATACATGATGTTGTTGTGCGACCCGCTTAAATTATAATTAGCGTTCAATTGTCGGTAGCTAAAATCATAACTACCTTGCATCCCAAAATGCAGTCTGACACAATCCTCCTCGTTTTTTGAGACAACTTTAGCATTTTCTCGATAATCAATTACATTATGAGAAATACTGATTTCATCCAGCTTCCAATTAGTAGAAACTCTATTCTTTATTATTCTATTTGATTCCATCCGCTTTTGAACAATTGTATAATTCCAGTTGACTAAATATTTATCATTCTCGAAATAATAAAGTACTCAAATTTTAACGAGCTTAATAATTTGTAGGGATGTCTTGGATTGAATTTTTAAAAAATAAATCCCTGAAGTGAATTGACTAAGATAGGGTAGGGCGGTTTTTTCTCTGAGTTGCACTTCTTTGATTCGGCGTATAAGTTCACCGTGGCTGTTAAAGATATCAATTGAAATGTTTTGAAGCTCTTTATTTTTAGAACTGAGAATTAACTCATTTACCATTGGATTGGGATAGACCGAAAATACATCGCCAATTTGATTTTGCTCATTTATACTAGTTGGACAGTTGACAATGATATTTGTTGGTCCAGAAAATTGACTAAAACCATTTTCACAAAGACTCCTAATTTTAAATGAGTATTCCTGACAATCATTGAGACCTGTTAATTGCAAATCCGTTCTTTGAGTATTGATTACTGTCCAATCAGAATGCAAAGTATTTTTATATAGAATTTGGTAAGTTACCTCATCTGAAGAGTTGGGATTCCAATCCAAATCTATGGTACCTGATGATTCTGATTGCATTGTTCCTATACTCGGAGTTGCGCAAGGAATACTATTTGACTCAATGATGTTAACACAATAATCTTCTACTTCACCAAAGAAATTATCTTCACAAGGATTAAGCATGTAGTCATTGTATTTCATTCCGATTCTCATTTTTGTTGAGCCAAGCATTGTTGTATCATTCAAAAAGACAAGTGTAAATAAAAAATCTGCATTGCCACAGGTCCCCAAGTAATAAAGCTCTGTGATATCATCGAAATACCCGTCTTGATTCAAGTCTATCCATATCGAAAAGTATTCGTCGAAGGTACTATTTGCAAATTCGTTAGTCAAGGTCAGAGAGTTGTATTCTCCTCTTACTAGATTGATGTTATTGTAGTTTGAATTGGCATACCCAGAAGAAGTATTGGTTTCAAAAAGCACATCATTGATCATAATTTCGCCAATCCATTCAAAGCTATTGTTAATTCCAGTTGGTACGCAATATTCATTTTCAAAACAAGCTCCACAACCAGGAGTAGTAAAATAATATGAAGCTGAAAAATCACTAAAATTGCCATTGCATTCAGACTGGAGTTTTAGCTCATAATCAGTACATGAAAATAATTCATTGAAGGAAATATGAGAAGCACTCGTCTCAATTGTTGTCCAATCGGACTGAGTAACTTCGCGAATAGAAACGAAGTATGATTCTGCACTAACCCCTCCCAGCCAAGACAAAACGATACTGTCTTCTTGAAGTTCGGATAATATAGCGAATGGGGTGATGCAACTTACATCAGAAAGAATATTTATACAATAATCTTCAATTTCTCCAGTGACGATTTCATCCTGACAAGGGCCATGAAATTGGTCGCTAAGTGAAATGCGCATTCTGGAATTTCCCAGTATCACATTTTCGTCCAGTTGTAGGATACCTTCAAAATTTCCGTCTTCTACCACTTCTTGAAATACAATTTCATTTGGAGCAAAGGACCCGTTTTGATCTAAATCTATCCATACTTGAAAATGTGGAATAATATTCAAAAATTGAGATTCACTTGTGATTTGTAAGGTATAAGATTGTCCGATATGAATGTTTGCAGATTGTCCACTGAAATCGCTATACAATCCATTTTCATTGTTAGAGCTATTCTGGATCCCATTTAGATTCACACTACTTATCCAATTGTGAGTGGAAGATAGGTTAGTCATTGGAACGCAATAATCTAGTTCAACACAATTGCCACAATCTAGCGTACTGAAAAAATAGCTGGACGAAAATTCAGTTGATTCACCAATAGAGCATTCGGATCTGACTTGAACTTCAAAGGTTGTACAAGCCAACAAATTCCCAAGCAGTATATCATTGTCAAGTTGTTGGAGCATGGACCAAACCTCATTGCCAACTTGTCTGTAGCGAACTGTATATCCAAATATTGGAGCAGTATCTTCCCAGATAATACTGATTCGTTCTGCATTCAAATCAACAACTGACATTGTAGAAGGAGCGGTGCAACAACCAGAGGTGTAAAAACTTCTTATTTGATTATTGTCAATTTGTAAACCTCCGCAAGAGTATTGGATTGTAAATTCATATTCTGCACAGACCGCTAGATTAGTTAATTCGACTTCATTGCTGACATTAGAAATAGTTGTCCATTGCAACTGTCCAGCAACTCGGTAGTAGAAACTAAGATCATCTATTCCTTCCGGTGTCCACCAACTAATCGTAAAGTTATTTTCTGCGTCTTCTTCAGTATGAATAGCAAAAGGAGGAAAACATTCACTCTCGTTACATGCTTCTTCTACCAAAGAAATAGGATTTGCTAAGTCGAGTCTGCCACCAGTTGTAGTAATTCCTTGAAGTTCATTATTTGGAACCAGACCATAATAAAGGAAGTCCTTAACCAACAACGCTGCAGAAGCAGGATCGCTAATGGCCAATTCACTAAGGTCTTCGCAATTTGAGGAATAGATCATCCCAATAGCAGCAGCTACTTGTGGCGTGGCGAACGAAGTTCCGTTAAAAAAACCATATTCTTGATTTGCCATTGTGGTAAATATGTCTTCGCCAAATGCACCAATATCTATTGACTGAGAACCAAAAGCTGCATTGTGAACCAATTCATCGTTCTTGTCAAGACTAGTTACCGTAACCAAATAGTCACTCGTACAAGTTGTAGGCATATCTCCTACAAGATCTACATCAACCGGATTATTGAGTGTTGCAGCGGCATTAAGAATACCTTCCTGTCCTAACAAATCATACATCGAACACCAGATAGGAGATTCGTATCCAAAGACCAATCCTACGCCCCAAGAAGTGGAGGTAGCCACAACTAAAGCTCCTTCTTCTCCATTGCTCTCATTATATCGTTTC
>CALIAG010000380.1 GCA_938041325.1 uncultured Saprospiraceae bacterium
TTGGTCAACCCAACACCTCCACAAGCTATTGTCACGAGTAACAGTCCTGTATGTGAAGGGGCAACTATTGAGCTTTCAGCTAATGCAAATCCGGAAGACGCAGTTTTTATTTGGACGGGTGTAAATGGTTTTACTTCCAATCAAGAAAATGCATCTATCTCCAATGCTGCGGAATCGGCAAGCGGCGCATACTTTTTACAATTAGAACTAGATGGGTGTTTCTCACCAATTTCGGTTGCAGAGGATGTCGAGGTGATCGAAAGGCCATCGAGTCCAGTTGCGATTGCTGATACTGAATTGTGTTTGGATAGCAATAACCCTCAATTGGTTTTGTCAATTGAAATGGGAAGCCATATTGAAAACGCAGTATATTATTGGTATGATGAAAATAACGTTTTGGTGGCCGGGCCGACATTTGAAATAGAAGTTCTATTGACAAATATCCAAGGCTATGGACCGGGCGTGCATCAATTCAATGTGCAAAGTTCGCTAAGTGATTGTTTGTCGGATTTTTCCAATAACGTTCAAGTTGATTTTCAAAATATTCCAAACGAAGTAGCCATTGCGGGAGCAGATATTGCTACCTGCGATATTGATAACCTTCAATTGAATGCAGAAGAACCACAAGGAAGTTTTGGTACTTGGGTTCAAACTTCTGGTCCGCTTGCGATTATAGAAAATCCAAACGATCCAAATAGTAATATCACTGGACTTGAGCAAGGAAATGAATATACCTTTGCCTGGACGCTTTCGACAACAGCATGTGAAAACTTTGCAACAGATGAAGTAATGGTGGTTATTGATAACCTATCCGAAATAGCGGAGGCCGGAATCACACAAACGCTATGCGATCAAAATACGGTTCAATTAGCAGCAGCTATCCCTTTAAATAGTACAATTGGTGAATGGACGCAAGAAGTAGCACAAGCGCTTCTTGGTGTGGTTATCGAAAACCCAAATGATCCTAATACTTTCATTACGGGATTGGATCCAGGAGAAATATACTCGTTTAGTTGGACCTTGTCAAATAGTGGTTGCGGAGCATTTTCTACAGATAATGTTGAAGTAAATATTATTGAAAACGAAAATGAAGCATTTGCCGGTATTGATTTCGAATATTGCGGACAAGGAAATTTGCAATTGCTTGCAGATGATCCTGCAAGTGGCATCGGTCAATGGACAGTTGATAATTCTAGTCTTTCCTTCGAAGATCAAAACGAAGCAACGACCTTTGTTTCTGGTTTAAATGAAAACAGTTATCTGTTTGTATGGGAAGTTGACAATGGGATTTGTGGAATTAGCAAAGACTCTGTAAACGTTGATTATTTCTTAGGCCCACAAGCGACCAATGATTTTTATACCATCCCATTTGCTGGAAAGATGAATCTAAAAGTGGTTGAAAATGACAATGCTGATGAATCCTTTTTTGTAAGCATTACAAAAGTGCCGGATCATGGGGAATTGGTGGTTTTGGGAGACGGTGAATTTGAGTTTAAAGCGGATATAAATTATTCAGGAATAGATTCATTCGAATACAATTTATGCTATTTTGATTGCTTGGAAGGATGTGCGGAAGCAAGAGTGCTTTTGACAATAGGAGAAGAGGCAAACGAATGTAGATTGCCGACAATTTTTTCTCCAAATGGGGATGGCGTAAATGATGCGCTCGTTATTCCTTGTTTGGCATCTGGAAACTTTCAAAATAATTCAATTAATATTTTCAATCAATGGGGAGATGAAGTTTTCAAAGCACAACCTTACCAGAACGATTGGGAAGGATTGTATAAAGGAGAGCAATTGCCTGTTGGAACTTATTATTATATTTTAGAATTGGAAGATGGAAAAGAACCCCTTTCTAATTTTTTACAACTAGAACGCTAATGAAGTTTATTTACACCTTACTTCTTTTTTCTTTAGCCTTCAGTATAAAGGCGCAACAAGAATTGCAGTATACGCAGTTCATGTACAACCGCCTTTCCTTCAATCCAGCTTATGCCGGAAGCGAAGATGTTGCTTGTCTTTCGGCTATGTATAGAAATCAGTGGATCGGCATAGAAGGAGCGCCCGAATCTCAATTGGTTTCTTTTAATACTCCATTGCTCAACAAAAGAGTTGGTCTAGGTTTGAATTTATCTAGAAGCACGATTGGCATCGGAAGTCGAGTAACGGCGGAAGCAACTTATGTTTACCGAATCAGAATGGGTCGAGGTAAATTAGGAATAGGGATTATGGCATCCTTGCGCTACCTTTCAATGAATTACAACGATGAACGCCTTTTTGCAGGTGAGCCGATTCTTTCTGATGGTGGTATCCCTGTTGGAAATCAAAATCGTTATGTTCCTAATTTTGGAGTAGGCGTTTATTACAATACCAACAAGTTTTACTTTGGCCTTTCTGCACCAAGAATGCTTCGGAACAATATTGATTTCAATGATCTGCGTTTAATCCTTGGCCGAGAAATTCCTCATGTATACGCAATGACAGGATACCGTTTTAAACTAAATAAAAACCTTGATCTAGAATCACAGATTTTAGTGAAGTATGTAGAAAATGCACCTTTGGATTTTGATTTAAATTTTTCATTTCACATCCTGAAAAAATTTCTTTTGGGTGCATCTTATCGTGCTGGAGGATCATCTGACAGCATAGGAGAGTCAATAGATTTGTTGGTCGGCACACAATTGGGCGATCAAGTGTTTTTTGGTTTGGCATATGACATTACTTTGTCAAAGCTTCGTACTTATAATAATGGAAGCATCGAAGCTGTATTCCGATATTGTATTGGAAATCCAGAAGGCAATCAAATAGTTAACCCTCGATTCTTTTAACAGCATATGTATCTATTGTTGCATTATATGAATATTTGTAAATTTTTATCCATCGTAATTTTAGTTTTTAATACCTTCTTGCTGTTAGCGCAGCCAAAGAAAGCTGAAATTTTATATGATAAAGGATCAAATGTTGAATTCAAAAATGCCGAGGCCATCAACAGCACTGGCTTAGAGTTTTCTCCTGCATTTTACCAAAACGGAATTGTATACGCTTCTTCTAGAAAAAAATCGGGAGAGAGAGATCAAAATATTGATGAAACTTACTTTGAACTTTTTTACTCCGAACTTGACCGGTATGGAAAGCCATTAACGCCAAGAGAGTTTTCTCTTCAGGTCAATTCTCATTTGCATGAAGGGCCAGTAAGCTTTAGTAAAGATGGCAATCGAATTTATTTTACAAGAAATAATATAAAAAAAGGGGTTCGAAAAGCAGATGCCCAAGGCGTTACCCGTTTAAAAATCTATGAAGCAATAAAAGGATCAAATGACTGGAAAGGAGTTCGTGAAATGCCTTTTAATAGCGATGATTTTTCAACCTGCCACCCAACACTTTCTAATGAGGGTGATCTCTTGATTTTTTCATCTGATATGCCAGGAGGTTTTGGTGGGATGGATTTGTATAAAGTAGAAATGGTGGATGATCATTGGTCAGATCCAATAAATCTTGGGGCTGATGTCAATACAGAAGGGCATGAAGTGTTTCCCTTTTTGCATCGAAGTGGTTTTCTTTTTTTTAGTTCGAATGGTTATGTCGGAGAAGGTGGACTTGATTTGTATATGTCCGACCTTTTTGGTGAAGAGCAAGGTAAAGTATTTAACCTTGGAGCTCCTTTTAATTCCATTTCTGATGATTTAGGTTTTATCCTAGATAATGAAGGAACCAAAGGTTACTTTAGTTCTGATAGAGAAGGTGGAAAAGGGAAAGATGATATTTATTTTTTTAAAGCATCGGAAGGGATTTGGGGAAGAACCAAACCACCAGTTTATGCAGTTCCTGTTTTAATATTAGATAAAAATGGAGAACCGATTGATGGTGCTGATATTCATATTTTTGAAAAAACACCAAATGGATTTCGCTCTGGAGAAAAGGAGCTATTCAAGTCCGTCTTGCTGCCTTCTCCTGATGATCCGAATGATTTAGTTTTTACAAAAATTCAAAAGCTAGATAAAGAATTGGGAAATGCAGATTACCACAGTTCATTGGAAACGAATATTGAGCATGATTTTTCTGGCGAAAAGGAATATAGGATTCTGGTTTCTAAAAAAGGCTTTCAATCTAAAAGTGTTGCATTCAATACCTATGGAAATAATCAAGGCTATAAGTTAATTGTCAATCTTGAAAAATCAAGTTGTAAGAATCTTTCCGGTTTTATTCAATCCAACCAAGAAAATGATTTAAGCAATATTGCGATCAATATTGTTGATGAAAAAACGAATGAGAAAAAGACTGTGTTTACAAATGCAGAAGGTAATTTTTCTTATTGCTTAAATCCATATTCTGATTATCGCATTTCTGTTTTAAATGAAAATTTTAATGCAAAAGAAGTTAGTCTTTCTTCAAATGAGGATTGGAACAACTTTATGATTTCGGTAGAACCAGTTGTTTCCGCTTATGCGAAAACAGCGATAAAGAAAGGAGCGGTAATCATCCTCGAAAATATTTATTACGATTTTAATAAATCACATATTAGATCTGGTGAAGCAGAAGAATTGGATCAACTCCTGGACCTCATGCTCAAGTATCCAAGCATGCAAATAGAGATGACAGCTTACACCGATACGCGAGGATCTAAAAAATACAATTCTAAACTTTCTTTAAAACGGGTAGAGTCTTCTGTCCAATATTTAGTTTCAAGAGGAATCAACTTCAACCGGATCACAGCTTCAGGTCTAGGAGAAAATGATGTGAGAAACCATTGCAAAGATGGTGTCAAATGTTCGGATGAAGAACATGAATACAATCGACGTACTGAAGTTCGTATTACTAAAGTCGATGAAGAGTTAAACATTCAATATAAAAATTAAAGGGTAATTGGGCCCAAAAAATTAATTCGTAGATTTTTTTTCCTTCCTAAAGTACTGAAAATCAGTATTTTTATCACTTTTGTTCCATAAATCTCTTATTTCATTTATTTTCGCTGCAACCCTAGCGGGAGTAAGCTGTCATTATAATCAAACAAGTCAAGACAATTGAATTACAACGATCAACATCGAAATATTGTCGAGGGGTGTAAACAAGGAAATAGGCAAGACCAATTTGAATTGTACCGTCTCTATTCAAAAGCAATGTATAACATTTGTTTGCGAATGGTTAGAAACGAATTGGATGCTGAAGATTTGCTGCAAAACTCGTTTATGGACATCTACCGAAAGTTAGACCAGTTCAAGTTTCAATCAAGTATTGGGGCATGGATAAAACGGATTGTAGTTAACAATTGCATCAACTTTTTGAAAAAAAGAAAATTGTTTACTGAAGAAATTAATGACAACCAAATGGAAGTAGTAGAGGAAACAACTGCTAATGAATTACCATTGAGTGTAGAAGGAATAAAAAGAGCAATAAAAGGATTGCCAGATGGATACAGAGTTGTCTTTTCATTATATGCGATTGAAGGTTATGACCACGCAGAAATTGCAGAAATTTTAAATGTTACCGTTGCGACTTCAAAATCACAATACAGCCGGGCTAAAAAGAAATTGCAACAATTATTAGCTGAACCAATGGGACGTCCAAGTTCAATCTGAAACACAAAAGCGCTTTTTTAATTTTAATATCATGGAAGATCGATTAGAAAAATTTATCAAGGAAAACAGGGCTGACTTTGACGATGCCACACCCAATCTTAAAGTTTGGGCAGCACTTGATAAAGAATTACACGGACCTAAACAGAAAGTCAAAACCAAACCCGCCTTTGCTATTCGGCGATGGGCAAGTATTGCAGCAGCAGCAGTTTTACTTTTGGGTGTCGGAACTTTGATGGGCATACAGATGACCAAATCGCAATACAGTGATTTAGGAGAAATGGCAGCATTGATGGAAGATTTTTCAGAAATGGAAGACCGATATCAATCAGAAATTACTAAAAAAGTAAGCTTACTAGACAACCACAAGATTGAAAAAAGTGTAAAAACGGATTTGACTCAACTTGAAAGTTTTCTATCAGAATTAAAAGTAGAATTAGAAGAAGCACCTAAAGAAAGCAAAGAGAAAATAGTCAGCGCAATGATTACCAACTATCAAACCAGGTTGGAAATTTTGGAACGCATTTTAAATAAAATAGAGGCTTCTGGCTCGCAAAATAATAAAGATGAAAATATTGAAATATAATTCCAACCTTCTAAAATTACCCCTCACCATTTTCTTCTGTCTTGCAATTGCATTGACCAGTTGGGGAAGTAAAGACTCGCTTAGAAATTCCATCCGAGCGAAAAGTGATTTTTCAAAAGTCATTCAAAAAGAATTTACCATTTCCAATAGAGGAACGGTAGAACTGAATAATGCACACGGAGAGATCACTGTCGAAACAAACACTGGAGACAAAGTTGAAATTGAAATCGTCATATCTGTTTTAGCAAAAAGCGAAGAATCCGCCAATGAAGTCATCAATCGCATAGACCTGGATTTTCAAAGTAGTGAAGATTGGGTAAAAGCGGAGACTAAAATTAACAATGTGAAATCCACATGGAAAAAATGGCTAAACTGGAAGAATGATGACCCAAGTTTCACTGTAGACTACACAGTGAAAATGCCAAAATCATGTAAACTTGAATTGATGAATCGGCATGGGAACTCTTTTGTAGACGAGCTGGATGGCCAAGTAAGAGTTGAGGTACGACATGGAAATATTCGCCTAGAAGGAGTAAACAACTCCGTACATGTAGACGTTGCGCATGGCAATATCACCATCGGGAAAGCATTGGATCTGGAAGGCACTGTGCGGCACGGAAAGCTTAAATTGAAAGAAGGGAATAATGTAGATATTGAAAGTTCCTATAGCCATGTCTACATAGATTCTGCCAAAGAACTGAAGACCAATTCAAAGTACGATACTTACAAAATCGGTATCATCAACGATTTTAGAAATGAAGGTAAATACGATAACTACGAAATCGAATCGGCTAGATCTATTTCTACAATTTCTAAATACAGTGATTTTGAAATTGAAGCACTAACAGGAGTCGGAGATTTCGAAATGGAGTACAGCGGAGTAGATATAGCAGCAGTTTCTGCTGATTTTGATCATCTGAATATGTCTGGTACACACACAGAATATAAAATGCATGTAGCCGAATCAGCGACTTATAAGTTGGATGTTGTTGGCGAGTTTTCCGGAGTTAAATATCCATCAGACTTGGATGTTGTTTTTGAAAAAGAAAAAGTTGGAAGCCATGAATTAGAAGCTTATCAAGGCGATAAAGGATCAAATAGCTGGATAAAAGCTCGTTTGACCCACGGAGGTATTAAGATTTGGTAGTTGCTAGATTGCTAGACTATTAGATGTTAGACTGCTAGACGTTAGACATCTAGACTACTACCTCGTCTAACGTCTACTTGTCTAACGTCTAACCGTCTATCGTCTAATCGTCTAACGTCTAACCGTCTAACCATCTAACGTCTACCTTCTAACTATCTTACCACATTGTTTCTTAGTTAATCCACAAATTTCCTAACTTGCCGACTCTGAATCATTCAGGGAATAAAAATTGATATACTGTTTAGTAGAGAATGCCTTTTGAAGTCTATTTTCTATTAACACAAAATCCAACTAATGCAAGTACAATTTTGCGGAGCAGCACAAGAAGTAACAGGGTCATGTCACTTAATTACACTGGACAATGGTTTCAAAATCCTTTTGGATTGTGGCCTTTATCAGGGAAGGAATAAGGATATGGTAACATTTAATGAAAACTGGTATTTTTCGCCTGCCGATATAGATGTTATGATCTTATCTCATGCGCACATTGACCACAGTGGACGTATACCCAAATTGGTTAAGGATGGATTTAGTGGGAATATCTGTTGTACCAGAGCAACGAAAAGTTTAAGTACCATCATGTTGCTAGATAGTGCTAAAATCCAGGAGCGAGATGCAGAGTTTTACAATAAAAGACTATTAAAGAAAAAGAAGCGTAGAAATAAAAAGAAAAAAATAAGAGTACCTCTTTATAGAACCGACGACGCCATCCTTGCCATTTCTAAATTGGTAGGAATGGATTATGAAGAATGGTATGATGTGAATGATAATGTATCTGTACTTTTTCGAGATGCGGGTCATATCCTTGGTTCTGCTTCCGTTACTTTGAAGATCACTGAAAATGGAAAAACAACGATGTTTGGTTTTACAGGTGATATTGGCCGTCCGGATCGACCGATTCTAAAGGATCCCAAACCAATGCATCAAGTAGACTATCTTATCTGCGAATCTACTTATGGAGGAAAAGACCACGAAGCCAAGCCAGCTGAGTCTGAAAAGTTTTTAAATATCATTAAGAATACTTGTATTGAAAAAAAGGGCAAGCTCATTATTCCGGCTTTTAGTATTGGCCGTACACA
This sequence comes from uncultured Saprospiraceae bacterium, assembly GCA_938041325.1. Lineage (GTDB taxonomy): Bacteria > Bacteroidota > Bacteroidia > Chitinophagales > Saprospiraceae > CALIAG01. The sequence continues at coordinate 8,386 of CALIAG010000380.1, forward strand.
AGAGATTGTTTACATGCTAGATCAGATGGAGACTGCAGGTAAGTTGCCAAAAATTCCAATTTATGTTGATAGCCCTTTAGCCGTAAACGCAACGCAGATATTTGCTTCTCACCCAGAGTGTTATGACAAGCAATTGTCTAATTACATGCTAAAGGATCCTAATCCATTTGGTTTTAATTCTTTGCATTATATTCGAGAAGTATCTCTTTCAAAACAACTAAATGAAGTCACAGAGCCTTGCATTATTATCAGTGCTTCAGGTATGATGAATGCAGGTAGAGTGAGACACCATCTTGCTAATTCGATTGAAGATGAGAAAAATACTTTGTTGATTGTTGGTTATTGTTCGCCAGACACCGCGGGAGGAATGTTGAGAGCTGGTATTGAGTCCATAAAATTATTTGGCGAATGGAAAATGGTTAATGCAGAAATTGAAATTATGGATTCTTTTTCTGCTCATGCAGATAGAGGGGAAATAGTTGATTTTATAAAAAACCAGAAGAAACTGAAGAAATTATTTTTAGTACATGGTGAAATTGAAAGGCAAACAAGCTTTAAAACCTATCTATTTGATAATGGGTTTAAAAAAGTAGAAATCCCGTCTTTAGGAGAAACTGTGGATTTATAATAGAACTCCTTCGATAAACACAGATTTTCATAGCTTAAATAAGAATGTGCTCTTATTTGTAAAGTTGGTTACATTTTATTCTGACTTTTGACCTAACGCTTAGTCATTTTACTTCGTTATGATTAAAGTAAGTCCTAAGTACTTCGCCTTTTTGATAATCAATTTCAAATTTGAACCCTCGGCTTTTGGAATGGTTTTTAACAAAACTTAAGTAGTTTACGGAAATTGGGTTTACAATAAATTGGGAAGAAAATTTTATTTAGGCGAGTTGAACAACACAGGCGATGCCTTAGCATCGACGAGTATTTTCAACGAAGGATTAAGAAAATTATTCATTCAATTTATTAGTTAATTTAATTCCGTAAACTACTTACAAGAGTCAGATTATAAAAAAAGATAATAATAAATCGAAGTCCGCTGTTATAAACCTCGGAAAACCATGTTCAAATGAACAAATTAATATTTATACTGCTTTGTTTCGTTCTTGTATTCTGCAATTCTTCCTGCAAAAAATTTGATGAGGTTCAAGTCTCT
>CALIAG010000381.1 GCA_938041325.1 uncultured Saprospiraceae bacterium
AATGAAAAGTGGGTAGCCTCGACATCGAGACTACCCACTTTTTTATTTTGAATCTAAAAGATTTCTTAATCTATACTTCTTCGCCAGTTCTGATAAGAAGTTGGAAACCATTTCCATGAATATTTACAATTTCAATGTTAGTATCCTTTTTCAAATACTTACGAAGCTTCGTTACGAATACGTCCATACTTCTTGCAGTGAAGTAATTGTCTTCGCCCCAGATTTTTGTAAGTGCTGCGGATCTTGGCAAGATGTCATTGACATACATGCAAAACATGCGAAGTAATTGTGCTTCTTTTGGAGACAATTTTTCTTTTTGCTCATCTGTCCCATCATCAGGCGTAAAAGTCAAAATTCTCAATGGAAAGTTGAAATGGTATTTTCCAATTGTAAATTCTTTGATTTCTTCGCGGGGATCGTCTTTTTTCTGTCTTCGTTTTAGAATCGCTTGAATTCGATACAACAATTCTTCAGAGTTGAAAGGCTTGCTGATGTAATCATCCGCTCCTAGTTTAAATCCTTTCAATACATCTTCTTTCATTGTCTTGGCAGTCAAGAAGATAATTGGCATTTCTGTATCCAGGTCTCTAACTTCTTTAGCGAGCGTGAATCCATCCATTTTTGGCATCATTACATCAAAAATGCATAGATCAAATTCTCCTTTTTTAAAGCTTTCCAAGCCTGCCATACCGTCTGTGGCCAATGTCACGTTATATTCATGCATTTCGAGGTAAGAACGTAAAACGTCTCCAAAATTCTGATCATCTTCGACAAGTAATATTCTATTGTTTGCTGTTGCCATAAAGTGTAAATTTTTGGTTCTTCTTAGTTTTAATTTAAGCTTTGTTTTTAGTAGAACGTTAAATTCGTTGAATGTGTTTTAACAAAGAGCTACTTATGTGTTGTTATTTGGTAGGAAAAGTATTTAATCAAGATTCCTGTTTGAATGGAAAGTGCAAAATAAAGCTACTTCCTTTGCCGAGTTCACTTTTCACATCAATTTGGCCATTGTGAGCGGTTACTAATGCTTTTACGTAACTCAGACCGAGACCAAAACCTTTGACGTCATGCAAATCTCCTGTAGACACTCTGAAAAAGGCATCAAATATATGTTTCTTAGACTCTTTATTCATTCCAATGCCTTCGTCCTTTACTATTACTTCAACTCCACTAGAAAGGTTTCTGGTATGAACAGATATTTTCGGTTGTTCAGGAGAATATTTGTTTGCATTTTCTAACAAGTTATGAATAATACTTGATATATGTGTGACATCACCTTCAATATGGGGTCTCTCGGCTTTCAAATCTGTCGTAATTTTACCACCTTTCTTTTCTACTTGTAAACCAAGGTTTTGAACTGCCTGTCTGATCACATTATGCATGTCCATTTCAGTTAGCTTCAGATTAAAATCACGCCTATCAATCCGAGCCATGTTCAATACCTTTTCTACTTGGGCATTCATCCGCTTGTTTTCCTGCTTAATAATATCTGCAAACCTTTTCACCTTTTCGGCATTACTCGAAATCATTGGGCTCGTAATCGAATCCGCTGCCAAAGAGATCGTAGCGATTGGTGTTTTGAACTCATGCGTCATATTATTGATAAAATCCGTCTTCATTATTGACAGTTTTTTCTGTCTAAATATAACTTGAATCGTATAAGCAAAACAGAAAAGTATAATCCCTGTAAATAAAGTACTCAGGAGCAATGGCGTGAAAAAACTACCATAAACGATACTGGTTCGAGAAGGAAAGTGGATCATCAATAATCCAGGAGACTTCATATCATTCGGAAATAAATCTACTCTGTAGTAAGATTCATACAAGTTTTTAAACCCAGGTTGCATTGCATTAGGGCCACTGTCATGGACCAAAAACATACTGTCCGCAATTACGAATGAATTGTGATCATTCGAAAATATCCCATACTGATAGCTCTCTATATCTATGCCTCTATTGTGAAGTTCTTGTGAAAGGTAATTGTGTAACTGTCCCAATTCAATTCGACCGCTGATTGGTTTTGGGTACAACAATTTATTGACCCGCATTTGCTGAAAATAATGGTCTTCTCTTTGGTATTTTGCCAATCTTGCATTTTGACATTTATCACAGGAACAGGTATCAGAAACCAAATGTGATAGATATTCTTTTTGGTTGCTAAAAGATTTGGAAACGATATCTGCTGCAAAAGAATACTCCAGTCCGACTCCACCAGAGTTACTGGTTATTTTCTGAGTTACTTCTGTTTGGCTGACAATTTTATTGACACTTTGATAAATCTCTAGTTCATCTTTTAGGTCTTCAGAATTCTGCAATTTTTTAGCGACTTGATTCAATGCGTTGAAAACATTGGTATCAAACTCTTCTTGCTTTAAGCTGATGGCATCTTTGATCCAGTGCATTTGCAATGCAACGATTCCAATCAGGGCTGCTCCCATCAAACCAATAATGACAAAAATTGCTTTTTTATTCATGCAATGTTTAAATAAGAATTAAAAAGACCGATACGTACGTTGGAAAAAGTAAAATGAAAAAGGCTGTAAAATTCATTCTAATCCTTACAAATATATTCATTAACCCTTTGTATTTCTGACTTTTAACAGTCCCTTAACCTTTAAAGGCAAGTACTGTTATAGAAATAAAAAAAATATGTAATTATCTTTATTTCATTGCCTTTAAAAAGGAAAAAACACAGTGGTTTGTAAAATCGTATACTGGTTTTTATCAAAAAAAAGAGGCCACCAATTAAATGGCAGCCTCAATATTTCATTCCCTTTTTAATCAATTAATAGGTACTCTTAATTCAGAGAGAACCGTATGGTAACCCCGCCTTGAGCGTTAGTTGTTGGGAAACCTTGAGAGGTTGCAGGAATCGTTCTTCTGTAGTCGAAGAAAAGTCTCGCGTTCAACCTCTTGTTAATATCATAATCAATGGAAGGTGAAATTGTCAAAGACTTCAAACCTCTTGTAGGCTCTGTTATTCCTTGATCCAATTGATGTAAGAAAGAGATGTCATCTCTAAAAGAAAAGTCAAATTTGAAATTCAAATCGTTTGCTTTTTCCTTCTTGCCTTTTCCGTCTTTTCCATCTTTTCCATCTTTTCCTGCATTGCTGTCTCCTTCTTTTGTATCCTTCTTAGTTGTACTTCTTCTGCCTCTTGGCTTTCTCTTCCGCTTGGCATCTTTGCCATAAAGGAAAGCCAGATAAACATCTTTCATGGTGTATCCGAATCCGATTACAAATTCTTCCGTTTTCGTTTCTGTCAATCCGAAACTGGTGAAACTCATAGAAAGGTTTCTACTTTTCTTATAATCGATACTCAAATCCATTCCGTTCTTCATTTGCATATCAATACCAATCAATGGGCTGAACTGTTCAGTCATGACGATCGATGGCAATTCAAATCGAGAATAGAAATTGAAGTCTTCATCTTTCAATAAAGGCTGTTCAGAATTAAATGCGAGATCCGTTCCAATCTGATTCACTCTCAATTGAGAAGTATAAGAGTGGGATATTTTAAAGTTTTTGAAAACCTCTTTAAATAAATCCAACTTATTTAAACCGTTATAGGTTATTTTCCAATTTGGTTTAGGAAATATTTTAAATAATTCCTGAGTAAAATCATCGGAAACATCAATGGTACTGGCATCTTTTCCTGTATAGGCTGCAAGAAATGCGGGAACCAAAACATTCTCCTGAATTCTTCCTAATCCTTCTGTATATCCTTCCTGCGCTAAATCTGGATCATCATGTACTCCTGTGCCCAAACGTTGAGCGATGATTGCGCGATTGTCCTCAAAAGTATTGAATAGGCCGACAAGTTCTTCTTGCGTATCTTGGAACATCGTATTCAATGCAAAGTAGGACAAAGTCAATGAATTAATTTGTCTGTAGTTCGCATGGGTCAGGTCTTCAAAGTTGCCTTCTATGCCATCGTACTCTAGGTCTTTAAAATAGAGTAAACTATTTTCCTGAAAGTCTTTTTTCAAATCTACATCAATTCTGAAATCATTGAATGGTTCCAAAGTGATGTTGGCATTATAGCGTTGCGAATAGTCTTGCCCAACTTGTTGATTAAGGAAAATATTTTCTGATAACCAACCTTGAGATGCAGCTCTATCCAAGAAATCATTATTGCCGTCTACTGGGCTAATATCCGGTTGCAAGCCAGCAACAAAACCCCATCCAGGAGCGGAGAAATTATTGGATTGTCCAAAGAACTCGGTGCCCGGCATATATCCAGGAATCACGGTACCAAAGTTTTCTGTATAACTAAATCTCAATTTCCTCAAGGACATAAGCGGTCGAATCAATACCCGTTCAACTACAGAAGGTTCTCTTTCTGCTTTACGTTTCTTCTCCTTCTCTTTTTTACCCTTGGTATCACCACCTCTGATATCTCCTTTGAGTCCTGTTCCTTCTGTTTTACCTTTTGCATTTTTATCCTTTCCTTTTTTACCTTTCTTGCCATTGGCTTTGTCTGCAGCAACTCCACCTTCTGTAACCGGTGCGCCGCTGTCTAGTTTTTCTTTCTCTTTATCCACGTTCGGTTTGTCAAAGCCTCGAGGGGTTTTCACTTTAGAATTTCCATCAGATTTTGAGTCACTGGTCTTTCCTTTGCCTTTCGCATCATTCCGGTTTCCTCTACTGCCTTCTTTGCCTCCTCTTGTATTGCCTTCTTTGCCACTTCCTTCTCTTGTGCTGCCACTTCTACCTCTAGTAGTCTTTCCTGTTCTTCGTTTCTTATTTATTTTGTCTAGGTATTTCCATTTTTTATACAAGCCTTCAAAATTGAAATCACCATTAATTTCTCGCACTTGGGTATTTGAAATAACATTTCCTAAACTATCTGCAATACCAGGGCCTCCTTCCAAACCAACTGCGGAACCTGCCCATACATAGCTTGCACTGTACGATGCTCTTATGTTGATCCAATCAAGGACTGGAATTTTCTTAAATGGAAGCGTATAATTTGCATTTACATTATGTTCGTAATTCTTATTTCTACCTCCGTTTCGGATTCCTTCCCAAATTTTATCTTTCAACAATTGCTTGTCTCTAGCTTGAAAAGTAGTTGGGTCCAATTGTTTGAGTTCATCAATAATCGCTCTGTTAGAAGCGTTAAAGTTCACTTTCAATGCTTTGGCAATATCCCATTTCAAATCGTATTCCCGATCCCAGCTAAATTGCTTGTTATAGAAGGTATTGAATCGCGGATCCAAATCTGTAAATCGATATTGAGTTTCCTGAAACTCTCTATTTAAAGCTGAGCTAAATCTGAAAGAATTGGGAATTAAATTTAGGTTGATATCCGTAATTAATTTGAGGTGTTTGGATTTTGATAATTTTTTAAATGGTTCAATATATAATGGCTTCATATTGAAGCTATAATCCAAAGCTCCGTAATGCGAATCCTGTATATCACTTTTGATAATTGGGTTTCGACGTTCGGTTTGTGTATAAGCATAAGTGACACTGAAGTTTTCAATGTCCCAAGGTGCTGGTTTCTTTTGCGTGTTGGTCCGTTCTTTTCTAACGTTGGTAAAGTTCAGCGATTTAATGGAAGTAAAATCTTGAGCTTGTTGTTTGATAGAATCTCTTGCAACTGGATCACCTGTTGCCGCCAATTTTTCTTTCAATGGAATATCCAAATCGTATGGATCAAATTCTGGAGAACGTGTTGTCTGAGAATAAGAAGCATATGCAGGAATCTTAATTCCTGATTTGTCTCCAAAGAACTTACCTAATTCAAGGTTTGTTGCTACATCAAATTGTACCACTTCTTCTCTACTTCTTTCCAATACTTTCTGTTCTAATTGTCCCCAGTTTTGGGAAGTATAACTGGTAGAAGCGGTTACCAAACCAAAGTCTGCGAGTTTTAAATCTAATCGCGCAATAGCTGCAACACCACCTTCTTCATCAAATCCGCTCACTCTCAACTCATTTATCCAGACTTCCGCGCAATGCGATTCATTTCCTCTGTTCACTATTCCAACCATAGCTCCTTTAACCAGACCTAAATTTGGATTTCCTTTTACTCTGAGGAAGCGAGGTTCCAAGCCCAAGGAATCTCCAATTGGATCTAACTTTTCATAAATATCTACCAACGAAGTATTGGTCCCGTTTCTTTCTTTTTTCAATTCTATAAATTCCCTCAACGGAATATCTACATTGTTTTCTGGCCTCCAAACTTCCAAGGCATATGCATCATCAAGGGTATCTCCTCGTGTTTGATTCGGATCAGATAACTGCAAAGGAATTTCGTATTCGTAATAATTATTTTCAAAATCAGATCCCAATCGCATTATCAGTGCTAAGTCGTTGTCTTCTATGTCAAGATCTTGGTCTGTTGCCTCAAGGTGGACAAACATTTCCATCCGATCATAGACTCTCATATCTAGATTAAGAATTTTGTAAATACCCACTGCGGAATCGGTTTGGAGATTGCAAACCTCCATGGTGAGCGATTGCTCATTCTGCAAAACATCAGGAAAGACAGATTGATTAGATTGCTCTCGCTGGATACCAGGCGGCAGCACATACCCAAAGGGTGTCCGAGTAATATTTTCTTCAATATTTACAGCATTCACATCAAATATAAGTGGGTTGCCATCATCACCACCTGCCCCAACAGTTGGGTCATTATTGGTCAAGACTTCCAAAGGTCTTTGATATCTTCTCCATTGATTTCTTGTTAATTCAAGACGTGCAAATCTTAATGTCATTTGACGTTGAAAGCCGCTCATATACATTCTAATAAAACGGATAGAACGGAAGTCTTGAATTCCACCAACTTTTTCTGTGTATTGATCTAAAGGAACTTTAAATCTGTACCAAATTCTTGGCTGACCTGCCACACCTCTTTGCTCAATTGAATCGGTAATAAATGGATGAGCAAAATCTAATTCAAATTCACCATTATTTCCTTCAACAGAATTCATTGGAATTTTATATTGAAAATAAGATTCCGTTTCATTCAAAGAATTGTCTCTATTCAAATCTTCAGAATCCGGAAGGTTCGTTGCAGATTGTAGTCTGTTGTTGTTACCAGCGGTTCTTGAATTTCCTTCAGGGTTGTTGAATTTTGAATACCTTTCAAATAAGTCAGCATTCGACGATTGGTAAACTTGTGCATCAAAATATTCGTAATCATCATTTGATGGATCCGCATTCAATTGTCCAGCTGTAGTTGGCAAAGCGCTGGATACTGTATTAATGTATTCGCTGAAATGTTCGTTCTCTTCTGTATTATTCATTCCATCCAATCCAACATCCTGCTGTTGTCTCTTTTCAACATCATTATCAAACGCATTCGTGATGGCCAAACGTCTTGGGATTCTTCCCCAATTGGTTTCATCAATCAAATTTGGATTCTCTGCTAATTCATCTGGCGTTGGAATCCCGTTTTCAAAAAACTTACGCGAATCTCTTAATATGTCCTCAGAAACAGAGCCGAGGTTAATGTATAGATCTCCAGGATTTTCACCATTCATAAATGGATTCAATACCCAAAACTCGAGGTATTCAATGTTTGCAGCTTGAAAATCATTCGTGTTCAATGCACGCATGATTCCCCCCCAACGGGTTTCCGGTTGATTCAATAAAATTTCGCCATTGTTTCCTGCTCGAATACCTGCGGAGAAATCTGTACCACCGTTCGGTAAATCAAAATTATAAGGTCCTCTTTCTTCTGGATAATAGGAGAGGTCAAATGTTTGTATGATATTACTAAAACCTGGTCTTACAGAAAGATTAGGGAATACTTCCGTTTGAGGAATCCGTGCTTCGTAAGGATTTGTAGAATTACGATCTCTTACTGTTTCATCAATCCGGTACCAGTTTAGTTTTGCTCGATTGACTCCTGAAAGAGTTGTGTCTATTAATTTTGATTCTGGGAATAATGGATTATTCCCTTCATTGTCATCTTGTGGTACACTGGATAAAACCCAAGCGTTGGTAGGTGTTCTTAAATCGAAAGAACTTGTACTTCCTTCAAAATCATCAATAAATACGATTCCACTTTTATCTGCTTTGCCGTCTTCATCGGCACCGAGGTTTACTGCTTTCGCATGGCCTGGCATTAATGCGGCGGCTTCTGCGGCGAAGGTTATGCTCGAAGGTTCCTTTGTATTCAGAAGCGGAATCTTGTCAACAAATTTTGTCAACCAAGGTGCGTCTCTTGTAAAGTTCACATCTAAACCAATCACCTTATTTGAAATAGGATCATCTCCAACGTTTACTTTTTGGGTAAATGGTCTTTCGAACAAATGCATATAAGTTGCACCAATATTAAAATCTTTATTCACCTCATAATCTGCACGAACACCAAGCATGGTTTTCGTTTGTAATCCAAACAAGGTATTGTCTTCAAAAGAAACATTAATCGGGTTTCCTGAATTGATGTAGGCATCATTCAAAATCTTAACTCGTCCAATATTATAATCTACTTCGTAATCCACACCTTCTCTCAATACTTGTCCACCTGAGGTTACTCTTACAGAACCTTCTGGAAGATTAAACGAGCCCAAAGAAATTTCCGAAGAAACGCTTGACTTGTAGGTACCTCGTATTGAGAATCGATTGAATTCTTGATACTCTCTTGCACGAGTTATTGTCGAATCATATAGATGGAAATAATCAAATTTCGTTTGAAACTGCGGCTCCATACCTCGGACCAAACCAGAACCAAATGGCTCCAAAACGGGAAAATAAATTCGACCGTTTCTTGGATTAATGGTAACGCCTGGAACAAAATCAAAAATCCCATCTGGACATACATCACCTTGCACATTCAACCTATCCATGTTGAATACTCGAAGCAAAGGAACATTCGCTAGATTGGTTTCAGAAAGAAAACGTTTCTCCCCTTTCCCTGGATCTTCATAATAAATATCTAAAAGGAAATCATCTGGATTTACGTTGAAAGCGCCTAATGAATAGACGTTTTTCATCATCAAATCCCATGTTGCTAAATCAATTCGTTGTGTAGAACTTTTCAACATTTTTACAAAAAGAACTCCAAGGTTTTCAGGATCATAGGTATCATTGGGAAGAGATCCTACTTGATAAGTTTCGCCGTTGTATTGGTATTCAAAAGCAACCCCTAAAACTTGGTCTGGCTGAATATTTACGTTTACAGATAAGAAACCTAGTTCTGGATGAAAAGTATATTCTGATGCTCTTAATTCTCTTGCAGTAACTTTTTCAAAATCCTGTGTCTGAACCAAGCCAAATTGTGATTCTAAAATATTGACAACTCGGTCTACATCATTAGAACTGGGTGTATTTTGAATATCGTAAAACAGGTCATTCGCATATAAATCCCTTGACTCCGGACGGCCACTACCTATGATCTTACCAGGAAGCGCTTGTTGACCCGAAATATCTCTATGTCTTATAGTGGAAGGTTCTTGATAGCGAGGGTTTTTATTGGTCATCCTTTTAGGCTCACCAATATCTGAGATGGCAACAATGTCCCGAATCTCTTCTGTTTCGTTTCTATCATTAGTGATAAAAACCTTCAATTTTGTTATTTTGAAAAGACTGTTTATTTGAGGGAGATTTTCTAAAGACTGTTCGTAATTGTATATATTATAGTGTGTCAAAAAGA
>CALIAG010000382.1 GCA_938041325.1 uncultured Saprospiraceae bacterium
ACTACAAATATTATTGTTCTTTTTATCAATGCAAATATTTGCGCAAGGACAAGAATTAGAAATTAAAGGAATGGCCTTTATTTCGTTACCAACAATAAAACATGAAAAATTGACAATTGGTGCAGAGGTATATACTAAACCAACGCAATCTATAAGTGCAAGTCTAAATCGATATGTATTTAACGAACTTCATAGAGATAGCTATAGACATTTGACTCGATCATTTATATTGGAATATAGATTTTATCAAAAAATATTTAAAAAACATAAAGTTTTTGCTGGCGTTTTTGGAGAATTAAAACATATAGAAACCGAATCATGGTGGGTAAATTTTGACTGGGATGATGAACAGTTAGAATATGGTGTATCATTGGGAACTAAAATAAAATTAACTAAGCGTTTTAATCTTGGAATCCTTGTTGGACCTAAAGTAATACATTATAAACAATCAATTGTTAATCTGGATGAAAAATGGAGGCCAACAAGAAAATCTGAAGGAACAAAAACAGGATTACGATTTGCAGTTTACCTAAATTACATTGTAAAAACAAAACCAAGGGAAAGTAGAAAACGTAAACGTGAAACGGAATAAGGCCAGCCAGGAACAAAGCGTATATTGCCAGTGCGGCAGTAAAAGCCTTCGCCACACCATCATATACGCAAACCGTTACCTATAAGCAAGAAAAAATCAAAGGATGATAAAACAAGAATCTGGAATTGATGATTTTCAATTATCATGGCAGTTATGGAAAAGTGTAGAGCCAGAATATGAAGTTTGGCAATTCGTTCGAAAAAAGAGAGAAGACGAAACGTTGAAAGTTTTCTTTACCCAAAATCAGGAATACATCATAATTCCAAAATTCATCATCAATGAAACTGAATTGGCATTTTGGCTAAATTTAAATTTTTATCAAAGCAAATATTTAGATTGGGTTGGTGGAATTTTTAATTCATTCTATACGTGGTTTGAAATCAGCCCTAATGCTCCATCTATTAGACTTCTCATTCATCAGTTCTTGGGAAAGAAAGTTGATATAAATAAATTAAGAGAATTTGGTTTTAAGATTAAGAAAGTTGATAATTTTTGGCAGGAATTAGTTAAACGAGAAAATGAACTCGTCCCATTATTTATATGCGGATGTGGAGATTGGATGTGTGGAAATTTCTCCATTAAAATTTCAATTAAAGAAAATTTAATAATATGGAATATGGGAGGATATATAAAACCATTTGTTTTTGATTTTATATCCTATAAAAAAGAATTCGATGAACTTGAAGAATTAGTAAGTGATGATTTTTTAATATATCGTGCATATTCAAAACACTCTTTAAATAGTAAGTGCAATGAAAACGAAATTCAAATTTATCCCAATTGAAGTAGCATCCAGAATTAAGGAGTTATTCAAAAGCTTGTCAAAAGACTACCTTAAATTGGTCTATAACGAGGAAGAGGAAATTTGTTCATTTGGAATTTTTACTGATTCAGAAATTTCAAATTATTACTTTGGATACAATACTAAAGAAGGATTGGAAGAAATAATTAAAGAAGGAATGGCTGAGAAGAAAAAATTTCCTGAAGAGAAATTTCAAATAGATTATATGAAATGGTGGATACCAGAATGGATGAATGGAATAGACGAAGAATGCTTTATAGATGATAAAAGAGAGATTGAGTTATTTGAGCTGCTTGAAGAACAATTAAGTAATTGTCGAAATATGAAAGCAGAGGAAAACGATTTTCCGGATTATAAAGATGACGTTTTTGACTTATTTTGTGAATCTCTTGCGGAATTGAAAACGGAAAATGTATTTACCAAAGTAGATAAAAATTTTATTTTGCTTGTTCAAGAATCGGATAATGGTATAACCCGCAATAAGACAAGAGAAAAAAGTATTTCAAAACTGTTGACAGAAAATCAAATAGAAGATTACAAATTCTTTGAAAAGAGATGGATGTCTTTATAATATTAAAAAAAGCCAGCAGCGAACAAAGGCTAAAACGGCAATATAGACTATGTATCCTTACAGCGTTTAGCCGAAACCACTAGCTGGTATGAATTAAATGGGGCAAGTCAAATCTATTTTTGAACATATTTATTTTTACAAGTATACAATATGTTTTATTGTAAAAGCGATCATTTTTTTCGATACATCACATAGCTATAGCGTGCCACTAAATGCAGTTATTAGTAGTACGTGTTAGCAAGAATAAATTGTCCTTTTAACTAGCGGTGGATCTTTGTTCATGCTGATTATTTTCACAACCACCATAAAACCCTTTTTACAGCAAGGACAAAGATTTACTCCTTTTTTAAACAATCGAGTCGCTGCTAACTTGGTCAACGCTTTTACGTGTGAAAAAGGGACAACAGTATTTATGCTTTTCATATTTGATGCACGGAAGAAGTGACTTTTAATAATCTAGAATTTTTATTTACACTTTGTAATCTATTGAATATCAAGTCGGTAAAGTAAAACTTAAGTTTTTTTTGATTTTCGCAGGCAACGATATTGAGTATCGTGAGTCTTCCTAGTAGACTCATGACAATTAACATTCGTATCTTAACAATTACCACTTATGAAATTTTCAAGATTACTATTTATACCATTATGTATATCGCTAACCATTCTAGGATGTCGCGAGGATGAAATAGGATTTATCCCTTCCGACAACACAGAAATAATGTCTACAGTTGACCTGACTGGAATTATAACAGATCCTGACGGAAATCCTGTTTCAGGTGCTTCAGTTCAATATAAATTAGAAGAGGTTGTAACTGATGACAATGGATATTATATGTTAGCAGCTGTAGAGGCAAGTAGTGAACATGCGGCTCTACAGGTGACAAAATCTGGTTACTTCTCTGGATCTCGGACCTTTAGAACTTCGAAAGCAGGAACGGTATTCCATAGAACGACACTTGTCCCACAAGGTGATCCTTTAAGCTTTGCCGGAGGGAATGGAACAGTCGCTACAAACCTTGTCAGCATTGACTTTCCTGAAAATTCTGTCAAGGATGAAGCAACAGGTGCCTTGTATACTGGCGAAGTTAAAGTCTATATAAAACATATCGGTACAGATGAGTTTTCTATGCCTGGAGACTTAACCTCGATCAACCAAAATGATGAGTTGGAAATTCTCCATTCATATGGAATGGTGTTCGTGGAAATGTATGCAGAAGATGGCAAAAAACTCAATATTGCTGAAGGGAAGACAGCAAGTATGACCTATGAAATACCAGAAAATCTGTTGTCCAGTGCTCCAGAGACCATCAAGATGTGGTGGTATGATTATGATGCTGGAGTTTGGCGTGAAGGAGGCGAAGCAATACGAGATGGTAACAAGTGGCTAGGAGAAGTTTCCCATTTTAGTTGCTGGAACTTTGATTTGAACGTACCTTCTGTCCTTGTTAATGGTCAGATCGTTCAGAGTAATGGCGGACTAAGCAAGTTCTACGTTTCAGTTCTCAACGATGAAGGCAAAGGAGGTAGAGGTTCAGCGAATACCGATGGAAGTTTTTCTGGTAGAGTTGAAGCCGGAGTTCCTCTTGAATTGACTATTCAATTCCATGAAACGAATTGTGATACAATTGTCTATCAAGAATTTGTTGGACCTTTTGATCAAGATACTGACCTAGGGGAAATTATTGTAAATACCGATGGCTTTCCGTCTAAACCTATAGCAAGGTTTATTATAAATCAAGACGATATCGACGAGTCGAAGTATTCCTTTACAAATACATCTTCCGTAAGTGGAATACCAGATCTTTCGTTTACTTCCTTCTGGGATTTTGGTGGAGATGGTACCTCTACCGCAGAAAGTCCAACCCATACGTTTTCTGGAACAGGGTTACGTGAAATTACATTGACTATTACAGCAGCTGATGGAGAAGTAGCTACCTATATTCAAACTATCGATGTAGGTGGAGATTCTAACAAATTTGGTAGAATTACAGATCTACAAGACGATGATGCTGGAGAGCTTCGACTTGAATTAGATGATGCTATCCTGACAGGAAGAGTAAGCTTTATTTATAGAGTATCGGAAGGCCCTGGGATGGATATTTCAGATGCATTCATCGGTATTTCAGGAACTGCTACTACTGGCGATATGAATTTAGTAGAAATAAGACTTAAGGATAACACCTTTCATGAATTCAGAGAAGGAGCTTCAGATAACACCATTGCTGCTGCAAATTTCCCAATGGGAGTGGTAGATGAGTGGGTGCCTATAGAGATAAGTTGGAGCGGAGATGGCGTTACAGTTCCGTTATACTCTGTAACAATTGGTGGACAATCCGTAATTGTTAATGCTATCAGTACAACAAATGGTGGCGCTGGAGATGTCGCAGATCACTTAGCTGCGATAGTCAATGGTGTAATGAATTTCCAATGGAAGTATAATTCTAATGCTGCGACAAGCGATGGACTTCATGATGTTGATAATATCGTGGTATATTCTTCTGATTCAGGATCTGAAATTATTGTATTTGAAGATGACTTTGAAGGAAGATTAAATGGGGAAAGTTTAAACCCTGATTTTAATTCAAATTCGCCATATCATTTTAATTCTAGTGATGCTACTGTCGGTGAAGATTTCTAACTTTAGTATATTAAATGGATAGAATTGCTCACGGCATATAAATAATAGTTTACACAATCATAACATACATACTATAAAGTAAATTGAAACTAAGTTAGATACCATTTCTTGATGCAACAATTGACTGGAAACGAACTGATTAAGCTATGTAGATCGAAAGATAAAGTAGCTCAGAAAACGCTCTATGATAAGTATAGTCCAATGGCCTATGGTATCTGCATGCGCTATGTTTCCAATCAATTTGATGCAGCTGATTGTTTACAAAAAAGCTTCCTCAAAATATATAGTCATCTCGATCAAGTCAAATCAGAAGAAAGCCTCCCCGGATGGATAAAGACATTGACAATCAGGACTTGTCTTGATCACATAAAGTCAACGAGGCAACTTAAGTTTGACCCAATAGAGCATCAACAGGACCAGCAAGCGGTATATATAGAAGACTACGAATTGAAAGATAGTCAGGTAGGCTATGCTGACCTGGTCAAATTAGTGGATATGTTGCCAGAAGGCTACAGGACAGTCTTCAATCTAGCCATCCTTGATGAAATGTCGCATGAAGAGATTGCGATAGAATGTGGCATCTCAGTTGGGACATCGAGAAGTCAATTACACAAAGCTAGGAGACGCTTACAGTCCCTAATCACTATTCATTATGGTAAACTTCCAATTTAAAGTTCAAAACACATGAGTAAGGACTTGCACAATAACGAACGCTACTTCAAAGAATTAGCGGATAAACATAAACCACTACCTCCCCCATTTGTATGGGATGAGATAGAACTGGTTTTGAATAAAGGCAAAGGTAAGAGACGTTTTTTCCCATTTCTGTGGATGTTTGGAGTCTTACTTATTGGAGCTATAATATTCATCAATTTAAGAGGGAATAAAGACAAGGAAACTTCCATAGTTGGACAAGAAACAATCATCAGTGATTATCAAAATCAAAGTGATCCAAATCCTAAGGAGATCCGAACAACTGACTCTGAAGTTATCAATGAAGTAGAACAAAGACAAAATGCCAACTTATCAGAAACAATACCAATAGTTTCTGATAACCAAGAAGAGCATAAAGCAAATTCAAACAAGCTTAAATCATTTGTCACTCAAGAACACCAATTAAACAATTCAAATACATCTAGTGTAAATCCTTCTTTAAATGCAAACAGAAATACAAATACAAATACAAATACAAATACTTTCAATTCCAATCCAACAGCAATAATTAATAAAGAGGAAACCTTCAGTCAAAAAACGTTGACTCCATCTACTGAATCCACTCTAGAAGAAAGGCACCTCATACAAGTTATCGCCTCGCTTAAAATGAAATCGCTGCGAAGTCCATTCGAAACGGGAATACCACTACCTGAACAAAATAAAAACTTGACTGACAACCTTAGTTCTGAATCTAAGGGCAATACATCGCTGGCTAAAACTTGGTTTGTAGAATTGGGAGGAGGCATTGGAAGAAATCTGAGCAATCTGGCATTAATAGATCCTACACAAGGAGGATTTAGGTTGAATACTGAAAGTAAATGGTACTCCTGGTCAACATCCTTTCAATTTGGAGTTCAGTTTAAAAATCTTTGGTACACCGCCATTGGATTTGATCTCAATCAGACTAAAAATAAATTTGATTTTTGGCGTCGTGATGTTAGTTCCTTATCAATAGATGAAAATCAAAGTCTTCGAATCACTAATGGAGATTTCTTTTCCATTGGTGAGATAAACTACACTTACGCAGATGTTGGATTATCTATAGGCAAGCGAG
Source organism: uncultured Saprospiraceae bacterium (assembly GCA_938041325.1). Lineage (GTDB taxonomy): Bacteria > Bacteroidota > Bacteroidia > Chitinophagales > Saprospiraceae > CALIAG01. The sequence goes on from CALIAG010000382.1 coordinate 6,372, forward strand.
TTAACATAGATAAGTGGCACTTTTCTCTAGAAGGCGGACCAATCTTCAATGTACTATTTAATGCAAATGGCAAAGTACAAGTTGGAGCTTCAGAACTTTCAAGACTAGAGGATCAAGAAGAATATTTTAAGACTCAGATTGGTATTGGAGCAAGGCTATCAGCAATGCTAGACTACCCTATTTCTGACCAAATGTGGGTATCGGTGGGGCCGAGCTATCATCAGTATTTCAATACAGTATCATCAGATGAGAACCCTTTAGAGGAACGGAATGCCATTCTACAAGTAAAGGCTAGAGTGAGATACCACTTCTAAAGCATCAACAACAATTTCGCCCCAATTGCCCAACCAAGCTAAGTCCCCCTGAACGGTCTCAGTGACTCTTTCAAGACGGCTGCATAGAGTACGGGCATTCATCACTAAGAATCCAACATTCATAATCATAAGGAGGGTAAATGTTTCCAAACCTCTGTAAAATAAGACCAGATTCAAGTAGATGGAGAAGAAGATAGGAATCTCCTACTTAAAGAGAATGTCTCGAATCTTGGGTCATCCGATGGTTTTATCATTGTGGCAAAGTTATGTTCTGAACTAAATTTAAATGATAAGTACGATTGGCATTTACCATCTATCAAAGAACTAAATTTGAAGAATAAAAACTTGATGAATATGGGATATGGTGCGTCTGCAAATGGGAGATATTGGAGTTATTCGCAGAACAGCGTTCAATCGCTGAAGGGTGTTGCTTAAGCTCCTACTCCATCCTTTCTAACATTCGATCAACGACAAACCGTAGATTGTATTTCTGATAGTCAAATAAGAATTGTAAATTTATTGCGGTGTCCCTTCTGCGTGATGGAGTGTAATGCGATAGAATACGCTTGAACAGAGAAAGGCCGACTTATAACAAACCATACAACGGCCATACTTTCGATTCCTCAGGCACGTCGTGTATGGCAAGCGTTCCCTCAATTATGTAAAAAGAAAAATGAATCCATATAGACATACACAAGACCGTTGCCATTATTCAAAAATAAATATTGAATAAATGAAACCAATTGCCCTCCTATTATTGATATTGTTCGTTCCTACCTTTTTGTTAAGTCAAGGAAAAATCAATAAAGATCTAATGGTAAAAGATCTTGAAGATTTAGAACTACAATTAAAAAAACTACATCCCGCTATAAACATAGAAAACGCTGGAATTATTGAATTAGAATTCAAAAAATTAAAGGAGCAACTTCCTGTAGAATCTACTCGAATTGATTTTTTCGAATTGATTTCTTCAATCTTAAACAAAATTAACTGTAGTCACACAAGTATATATCCAAGAAAACTTAAAATGTATGATCAAAAAGGATACTTTCCATTAGTCTTAGATGAAATTGAAAAAAGGATAATTGTTTCAAATCATTACATCTATAATAATGGGCTAGATACAATTAAAAGAGGCAGCAAAATTGTGTCTATAGATGGTCAGCCAATAGATTCTGTTTTATCTAATTTGGTAAATTTTCATGGAGGTTCAGACGAGATAAATGAAAATATTGAAAGAAAATTCGCCTTGAAGAATTTTGCAACCAGATACAAGCAATTGTTCGGTAGTAAAACTCAATATAGAGTAGAATTTAAGAATGAATACATAACTATTAATTCAATACATCGAAAAGAATTAAATCGAAATATTGAAATAATTGAATTAGAAATAAATAATGAAAAAAGCTTAGCATTACTTAAGCTAAATTCTTTTCTTGGTTACGATAAATATGGGATTTTATATGGAACTAAATTGAAGAAGGTGTTCAAAGAACTACGAAAAAAATCAATTGAAAATTTAATCATTGACGTAAGAGACAATTCAGGTGGCGCGTATTTAAATATGAAAAGGCTTTTAAGCTATTTAATTAATTCAAAATTTAAAATCTTAAAAGAAGTTAAACTTCGAAAGTCTACATACAGAAATCTTGGATTGCTTAAATTTGCAATAATGCTAAGAAATCCGAAAAGGCAAGGTGAGGATATTCTATTAGCACAGTTATGTAAAGAAGTAAAGCCGAAGAAAAGAAATAGCTTCAAAGGAAAATTAATAGTACTTATAAATGAGAAGAGTGCTTCAGCAACTTCTATATTTGGTAGTATAATAAAGTCCGAAGCAAGAGGGACATTAGTTGGTGCTAAATCAGGAGGCGGATACCATTTTACATATGGAGGATACTTTACCGAAATAGCGTTAGAATCAGGAATAAATTTAAGAATCCCTCTTTTTACTTTACTTCAAAACGTAAAAGGAGAAAAGCAAAAAAAGGGAACAAACTTATTTCCCGATATTGAAATCCAACAAGATTATCAGTCTTATTTACAGGGCGTTGATTTGCAACTGGAGAAGGGTTATGAATTACTGAATATTCAAAAGTGAAACGACAAGTAATAAGATCCACATACAGCTAGTGCATCAGAAAAAGCCCGTGCACTTTCTGGCCCGTATTTAAAACATTACATATACAAAACACTAAAACCAATCTAAGAATAAAAATGAATTCTAATTTAGAGCTTGCAATCGAGTACTTTCAAAAAATATATGACGATTTAGAATTAGAAATAGACAAAAGCATTGCAGTCTATGATTTTGAAACAGCAGAAATATTAAAAAAATCATTTTTCTATGCAAGAAATAAACTAATGATTTTGAAAGGATTAAGAAATCCAAATCATTCTAGAATTGAGCAATTAAAAAGAACTATATCAAGTATAGAAAGTGGTGAGTATCAAAAAAGGTTTGATTTTCCTGAAAAGAATATGTTTCCAGATCTCAGGGAAAGGATGATAAAAAGATTTGAAGAAAAAACTTCTAAAACCCTGTTTGAATCTAAAGAGGAATTAAAATTACTTTTAAAAACCCCTTTGAAAAACTCAATAGATAATGATACTTTAATTGTATTATTGGAAGATTTAATATTAGATGAAATTACCAAAATTGAATTGGAAATTAAAAATGAAAATATCTATGTCCAATTGTTCCCTGTTGGAAAATTGATATTTCTAAAATTTATAACTAAGAATAGTAACTCTATAGACTATTATCTTGGCCCTTTTAGAATTCCAAAATTAAAAGAACTTGGGTTTCGATTTATAGAAAACGATTTCATTTTAAAAATGAAAATGTCAAATTTGCAAGGTATCATTGAGGTGCTTGCAATTATTATATTCGATATTTTTCGAATTAATAGTGATACGAAAATGAACGTTATTGTGCATAGTTAAACACTACCCTACTTCGTCGTATGCACCAAACGTTCTCAGCAATAAAATAAAACTATAGGTTCAAAAAAAGATAAAGTCATGAAAATTAATTTCAAAATAATGCTTCTAATTTTTTCCATTGTTTATATTTTCTCTTGTCAAAATAATGCATCTTTAAATAAGAAAGAAAATTCTGGAAAAGTAAAAGAAAAGAACACAATAGTAGGAACTTGGAAACTAATAGAATATGCTGATTTTAATGAAACAGAAAATAAATGGGAATATCCTTATGGAAAGGTGAAAGGGTATTTTACTTATACAACCAATAATATTGTAAACCTTAATTTGTCAAATGAAAC
>CALIAG010000383.1 GCA_938041325.1 uncultured Saprospiraceae bacterium
ATGCAGAGGCTATTGGTGATTCATATGTGGACTTTACCTATTGGAATAGCAATGCTTCTTCTAATACCGTAGAAGCTGCTAATTCAAACATGGTCGTTTCAAATGATGACGAAGATGAACCTAAAGGAAGTACTACTATTGTTACCTCTGAAGAACCAAATGAAAACGTTCTTCCTGTCAACACAGAAGATTCTCGTAGTGCAACCGATGCTGTTGACCATTTAAATAGCCTTGTTCAATTTGCTTCTGGAACAAATGTTCCTGGATTTGGAAATTGTAAAGATTGTTTAACGAAAAACAATAAGCCTCAACTAAGGTTCGGAACTTTTGCTTCCGCGGATTTGAATCATATTCAAACTGGTTATAACTCTGCTTTTGATAAAGCGGCTTACAGTCGATTTGCAGGTGGCTATGGAGGTGGAATTTCTATTGGTTTGAAAACAGGGAAACTAGAATTGGAAACGGGAGTGATTTATTCCTCTACTTATTACACGCCTGATTCTGTAAATGTAGAATTCAATAGAGGTAGTTTGGGACAAGGAGGTTATGTGGGTGAAGGCATTTATGCTGCACAACTTGATTTTGTAAAAATTCCATTGAATGCAAAATATGATTTGATAAATTGGAGCGAAGGAAAATGGCGCGCATATGTATTAGGAGGATTGAGTTTTAATGCTGCGATCCAAAAGAACTTTTTATCGAGACAATATAAAATTGAAAATAGAAATAATCAACGTGAAATTGCCAGTGAATTATTCTCGGAGGTCAAAAGCCCCGATTATCCAGGATTGTTAGAGGAAGGCGGCAAGCTTCAAGGAAACCACTTTTTTACTGCGAATATCGGATTAGGCCTTGAAAGGCTATTGGGTAACCGTTGGAGTATATTTGCTCAACCGGTTTACCAACATCAGTTTTCAGGAGCACAGATTAAGGGCCCTGATAATGATCGTATGAATACCTTGTCTCTTCAGTTTGGGACGAAGGTGAATTTTAAATAATAATACTTCTTACAAAGGTTTTTATGGGGCCGCAAGATCTTTTGATTTTGCGGCTTTATTTTTTGTTTAAATATCAAGTCTTTTCATTAAGCCACACAAAATCTCATTCACGATCCGATGATCCGCCTCCACCACATGTAACCTCACCGTTGGCAAGCCTTCTTTAAAAGCTAAAGCCTGTTTCACAGGAATGACGTCATCTCTTGATCCGAAAAATAAATGCACTGGAAGTTCTAAGGATTTAATCTTTTCTCGGACTTGGTTTTTATTTAGTTTAAAAAAACGGATGGAGTTCCAATACCCGAATAATCGATCTTGTCTTCTTGGTGTGGATAAATGTATTTTCAAAAACCTGTTGAGATATGGTGGCGCCCATCCCCATTTTTCAAATTGATTCATTATCGCAAAAACCCACTCTGGTTTTGAAAGCATTTTTCGACTGAACCATCTAACTATTGCTGGCATTTGATCTGCTCTGCCAAAATACTTTTCGCGCATGCCATCCGGTGCGATAAGAATTAACTGAGTAACAACTTCAGGATATTGTAAAAAGATATGTTGACATATCCTACCCCCAAAACTATAACCCATTAAAGAAAAGTCATCAATCTTTTCTTGTGTTCTCAATTTTTCAACAAGATTAAAAAGATCTTGTTGATTGAAGGAAGAGTTGTGCCATTCAGACTTTCCATGAAAAGGCAGGTCAAAAACATAACAGGTATATTTGTCAGAAAGTGCGGGTGACAACTTGGAATACAAGGTCGCTTTATCTGCAAAACCGGTGAAGGCTATAATGCTAGCTGGACCTTGACCAAATGTCAAAACATGAATTTTGGCGTCTTTATAATTTATGTAAATACTTTTCAAAGCTGATTGCGACAGTCTCTTAGGAGACAAAATTTTATACTTTTAGAAAATAAAATTAGGTTCTTTGAATCAAAAACAGGAATTAAACTATTATATCTCTAAGCACCCTTTATGTTTTAAAATTCAATAGATGAAATATACTTTATTTTTTTTGCTTGCATTGCCTTTTCTTTTTTCCTCTTGTGAAGTAAAAGACCTTCGCTCTGATGCAAAGCCAATAAAGCATGATGCTTGGACTGCACTTTTACAAAAACATGTTGACAAAGAAGGACAGGTCAATTATAGCGGATTTATCGAAGACAGCCTCGCTTTTAACGCGTATCTTTCTTTACTAGAAAAAAATCATCCCGATCCAAAGTCATGGACAAAAGACGAACAACTGGCTTACTGGATCAATGCGTATAATGCTTATACTGTTAAACTCATTACGAAGCATTATCCCGTCCAAAGCATCAAAGATATAAAAAGGGGGATTGTATTTGTCAGTACAGTCTGGGATATTAATTTCATCAATATAGGAACAGCGAATTATAGTTTGAATAATATTGAGCATGGGATTATCCGGAAAAAATTCTCTGACCCTAGAATTCATTTTGCAGTGAACTGTGCTTCGGTTTCTTGTCCAGCATTGAGGAATGAAGCTTTTGAAGCCAATACTTTAGACCAGCAAATGGAGGAGCAAAGCAGAAGATTCTTAAGTGATGCTGCTAAAAATAAAATAACACCTACCGAAATAAAAATTTCGAAAATCTTCACTTGGTTTGGCGGGGATTTTAAAAAAGGCGGCTATAAAGGGGTGGTGGATTTTATAAGCAAACATTCAACGGTTAATTTAAATCCAGCTGTCAAAAAATCCTACTTGGATTATGATTGGGGCTTGAACCATTAATCAATAGGCAAGAAATAGTTTAGAATATCTTAGTTCAGTGTTTCTGAATAACTTATCTTTAAAAAAACGTTTTGGCCATGATACAACAATCCCGATTTCTCAATTATCAAAGTCTTTTTCTGCTCTGCATTTTTGCAATGGCCTGTTCTCCCAAAACAAGTCAAAACACTTCTAATAGTAAAGAAGAAATGAGACCTCCAAACGAGCAAGAAGTACCATTGGATAATTCTGGAGAAAAAGAAATTTTCACCATCCTCACCGACCCGCCTCGCTTTGCTGCTTGCGAAGATCAAGGATTGGAAAAGCAAGCGCTGATAGAATGCGCCGAAACTAGACTCATCACATATGCACACCGTCAAAGACGCTATCCTCAAGAAGCTGCTTCAGAGGGAATTGAAGGAAAAGTAATCATCAAGGTCGTTGTAAATGAAGACGGAAGTTTGTCGGATCCTACTTTAAGTGGTGTAACGCATTATGGGCTTGGAGAAGCGGCTTTGAAAGTTTTGGACGGGATGCCTAAATGGGTTCCTGGAAAACACAATGGAAAAGTGGTGAAGGCTTATGGGAAGATTCCGGTTAGTTTTTATTTGGAGTAAAGGGTGAGAAACTAAGGTTCTAGTTTGTATAATTGTGCCACCCCTTCGGGGTTTAAAAATATATCTAATTATATTGGTTTTATAATAATGTCACCCTTTCAGGGTTTGGATTTATGTTTTTCTCTATCTGCTTTTGATTATTATTTAGCGTCCTCCTACCCTATTTCAGATTCAATATCTGTAACCACTTCTAATGCATCTTTGTAAGTTTGTTTCATTGCTGCGGAATTGTCTTTCCCGGCGAAAAGTGCCATCTCACAAGTATTGATGATTTGCATAAACCGATCGATGTGTGAAGCATTTACGTTGAGCGCCGTGAGTTTATCTTTGACATTTGCTTTGGTCAATTCTGCTAGTGGAATTTGAAGCTTGTCGCAAATGTATCCAAAAAGAGATTTGGAAACTTCATCATAAAAACCAGAGGCTTTATTATTGTTCATATATTCTTCGGCAGTAGTCATTCGCTTTTTAGCTTGTGCTCTTGCTCGCTGAGATTTCAAAACATTGATATCGATATTCGCTTTTTTGTTTTGAGCTTGTTGATAAACCACAACTCCACCCAAAAGGAAAAGGGGTAAGATTAAAAAAGTGTAGAAAATTCCAGAACTGTAAAAAGGTCCTTTTGCTTTTCTCAATTTCGTATCCATCTTTATAGAGCGAATATTTTGCTCTGCAAGTTCCTCTTCTTTTTGAACAATTGAAGAAGACTGTCGGGCCTGCCCCTTGCGCACATAAATAGGATAATTATTGCCTTTCAAGGTTACATAAGCAGAGCTGTCCACATCGTAAAAAGTAAAGGCCGGTTGTATTTGGAATTGACCTACTTTTTTCGGAATAATCAGGTATTCCCAAATCTTTTTACCGTTGATAATTCCTGCTGTTTCAAACACAGATTCATCTAAAACCTTTGGTTCGTAAATTTCAAAAATTTCTGTTGGCAGATTTAAATCTGGCGCTTGGACTTGTTTGACATCGCCGTTGCCTGTAATTTCCATTCTTAAACTTATTGCATCATCTGTACTCACATTTGCTCTTGGAATATCCGCTCGCATTTTATAAGAACCAACGGCTCCACTAAAGCTCATAGGAGCACCATCTGGCAGACTTCCTACACTTATTTTAAGTGGATCAGTAAACACTTTGATTCGAGTCACAGCGGGTGTGTAAAAAAAGCTCCGCCTCTTCTTTTTCTCTCCTTCCATTAAAATGGCAATTTCCATTTCCATGGGATCAACGGTTAGTAGACCTGCCTGTTGCGGATAAAGCGCTACTCTACGCAAAACTTTGGTTACATACTGCTCGCCATCTATGACTTCTTTCATAGAGCGATTATTATATCTCCTGATTTCCTGTAAGAAAAAACCATCGTATTCTGACTCCGTTAGTATATTGTAATTCTCGATATCCCGCTGAGTATATACAATATAATCCAGTGTAATTTGTTCCCCGACTTTAGCTGATTCCACACTAGGAACGGCTCTTATAAAAACTTGTTTTCCTATTTGAGCATCCAACTCACTTTGAGTCAAAGCCGTAGAATTTTTTCTTTTTAAAACTTCAATAACAATACTTGATGTTTTTAGCGTCCTACCATCTGCTTTTATAGTGGACGTTTTTATTGGAAACTTTCCTGTTGTCTTGGGTTGTAAGGTGAAAGAGTAGGTCTCTTCTTTGGACCATCGTCCATTCACGTTGGATGTACTTATGGAGCGGCTTGGGCCAGAAAGGATTTTAAAATAGTTGAAATCCGGAGGAGTAAATTCTGTCCCGTTCGCGTTGGTCAAGGTGAAATAGACTTCAAAGGTTTCTCCCAATATGACTTGCCTGGCATCGGTTGATGCAGAAAAATTAATAGGTCCCTGTGCACTCAAGACAGCGGACAAGCCTATAAATTGAATAAGAATTAAAAGCTGTTTGAACATCGTTAAATCTTGTAGATTTTTTTCTTCTTTTTGGGTTTGGAAGGGTTTGGTGATTCTTTTGGTGTACGCTTTGGAATTTCCATATCAGGCAAACTTCTTGAAGGCCAATCTCCCCAATCAAAAAAAGAGCGTCGTTCCTGTTTTTTGGGTTGTTGAACAACACCATCTGGATTTGGGACAACGATTATTTCTATCGGCTCTGTTTCTAAAAAATTGCCATCGTATTCAACCGCCGCAGGGTCTATAAAATAATTTCCAATATCCTTTGGTTTTAAGTGATAGGTATAGGACAAGGACTGACTCACCTTTCCATTAATGGAGCTGAAACTTGAAGATTGACTTGGACCAGCAACGATCTCAAACCCTTCAAACTCCGGGGCTCTAAAATCTGGGTTACTAATATTCTCTAGCGTAAAAGTCGCCTCAAAATAATTGCCCAACAAAATGGAATCCATACTTACTTTTGCCTCTAAGCGCGCTTCCTGCGCACCAAGGAACTGGGAACAAGTTAACAGTGTTAGAATTAAAAGAATATTTTTCATTTTAAAAAAGATTTACTTTTCGTTTTACCAATCTTTATCTGACTTGGAAGGTTTTGATTTAACCTTTCTCAATTTCTCTTGAACTTTTCTTTCCTCTTCTTCCATTATTTCCAAGAGCTTTTCAGCTTCCTCTTTAGACAATTCTTTTTCCTCCATTGCTTCAGATTCTTTTCCTTCTTCCTCTTCACTATCTTTTGATTCGGATTGTTCTTGCTGTTCCTGTTCTTCTTCACTTTGCTGCTCTTGCTCTTGTTGCTGCTGCTCTTCGTCCTTCTTTTCTTCTTCGCTTTTCTCCTGATCTTGTTGTTGCTGCTGTTGTTGTTGCTGTTGCTGCTGTTGTTTTAAAACCTTTTGAGACATTGATAAATTATAACGAGTCTCCTCGTCTTTAGGATCTAATCGCAAAGCACTTTTATAGGCTTCAACTGCTTTTTCAAACTCTTGCTGTTTTGCATGTGCATTTCCAAGGTTGTGGTAGGCATCAGATTTTACTTGGTCGTCTTTAGATTTATCAATTGCACTTTCGTAATACTTTATGGCTTCTTCTCCACGGTCTTGTTGATAAATTGAATTGCCTAAATTAAAATTTCCATTCACGGAAGATTCTTCTTGAAGCGATTTCCGGTATTTTTCTTCTGCTGTTGAAAAATCCTTACTAAGATAACTTTTATCGGCTTCTAATTTCAGCTTATGACTGGATTGACTAAAGCCCGTTTGTATTTCAACGAAAGTTGTAAAAAACAATACCCCAAGCCCTATGCAAATATATTGCATGCCTTTCAATTTCGAAAAATGAATCATAAAAAACGGAGCTATGTTGTTTCTCTTTTTCATGTAAAGCTCTTTTAAAACTTTTAAAACTATAGATCAAAAGTTAGTCTATTTTAAATTCCTAAACTTTAAAAATATCTTTGCCTTTTAGCCAGGTTGATTGTTTATAGGACAATAAAAATTCTGCAATTAAAAACAACAAACCTATTGCTATAAAATATTGAAAATAACTTTCA
>CALIAG010000384.1 GCA_938041325.1 uncultured Saprospiraceae bacterium
AGCACATTCAAAATAGCACAGCAAGCCTTTGATTTAGCAAAAGCAATAAACTATGATAATGGGATGGCCAGTGCCTTGAAAAACCAAGCAGATTCCTATTTAGTTCGCACAGGATATGAGGAGACGATTCCGTATTATAGAAGAGCGATATTGTTATTTAAAAAAGCTGGTGATTTGAAAGGTGAAGGTGCTGCTTTGAATAACTTAGGGAGTGTATATAGACTTCAAGGAAAATATGACGAAGCCATTAATCTATTCAGCCGAAGCCTTGCGATTAATAGAAAAATAAAAAACGAAAAAACGGTAGGTACCACTCTTTTTAATATCGGATCTATTTACCACATCATGGAGGAACTAGATAAAGCGACTGAGTATTATGAAAAAAGCAGGGTAATCAATGAAAAGGAAGGCGGTAATAAAAGGAATCTTGCATTGGCACTCTTGAATTTGGGCGATATTGCATCTGATAAAAATAAGATCGAAGAATCAAAAAATTACTTTGATAATGCGCTTGTCGCTGCAAAGGAGTTTGGAGATCCTTCTGTAATTGGAGATGTCCTTATGAGTTACGGAAATGTTTATACTGTAGAAAACAATAATCCCAAAGCCTTAGAATTATATAACGAAGCATTGATTCTTGCAAGAGAAAATAAAAAGGATGCAATAGAACTTTATGCCGTAAACAGTATAGCTTCTGTTTATTTCAATCAAAAAAAATATGAAAAGGCATTAGTGAATTATAAAAAGACACTTGAGAAGAGCAATCGCTTAATTGATTCTTCCATTTCTGCCAATAATATATACAGTTGTTATAAGGAATTGAATCAATCAGAAAATGCTTTAAAGTATTTAGAAATGCATAAAATGCTCTCGGATTCATTATTGAATCAAACGAGAACACAACAAATTGCAGAGGCAAAAACCAAATACGAATCAGAAAAGAAAGAACTGGAAAATGCCAATCTGAAATCCAATAATGCCCTAGTCGTTGCACAAAGACAACAATACAAAATAGGTTCGATCGTATTGCTTTCTCTATTGTCCTTAATGGCTTATTTTTTCTTTCAATTGCGAAAAACAAAAAGACAAGTAGATTCTCAAAATATCCAGCTTCAACAACTCAACACTACAAAAGATAAGTTTTTTGGCATCATCGCACATGACATCCGTTCGCCTATAGCCGCATTAGACGGTGTTGGAGAACAAATGGATTATTATCTTAAAAAAGACGACAAGAATAAACTGGAAAGATTGGCAGGTCGAGTAGACTCTACTGCCAAACGACTCAGTGGTTTACTTGATAACCTATTGAATTGGGCTTTGCTTCAGCAAGGAGTTATCCCTTATCATCCAAAGGATTTAAATGTCCAAGAGATCGTACAAGGAACATTCCAGATGTTCAGCAACAACGCAGAAGCAAAGAACATTGTCTTGCACTCAGAAGTTGATTCGAAACTGAAAATATTTGCAGATGAAACTGCTATGAATACCATTCTCAGAAATCTAGTAAGCAATGCGATAAAGTTTACACCGGAAAGAGGAAAAGTAACGATAAGAACAGAAAAAAAGCAAAGCAAAATATTCATTCACGTAAATGATACTGGTGTAGGAATTCCGGATGGAAAAATTAACCAACTTTTCTCATTGGAAAATAAAAGTGAAAAAGGAACAGCCGGAGAAAAAGGAACTGGTCTTGGTTTAACTTTAGTAAAGGAATTGGTTGACCTAAACAAAGGAGTCGTTGATGTGGTCAGCCGATTGAATGAAGGCACTACCTTTAGAATAGGCTTTCCAACTACCAACTAAATTTTTTGGAAGATGAAATTATTTATACAAATAACAATTTTACTTCAGTTTTCCTTTGTAGGAAAAGCTCAAACAGATGCTGACTTATTAAAAGTTGATTCTTTGAAAAAAGTGATCGCGGAGACTGTGGAAGACAGCACAAAAATAAATTGTTGGAGAGCTTGGTCAAAGCTTGTTGTACATTCTTTTCCAGATACTTTTTTGGTTTTGAGCAATAAAATTGTCTCCTTAGCGGAGCAAAATTTAGAAGGATCTTTGAATAAAGAAGAAACGTTTTTTTATAAAAAAAGCCTTGTCAGAGGCTGGACAGGAATAGCAGATTATTATAAATACAAAGACCAAGAAAAAGCATTGGAAGCCACCAATAAGAGTCTTGAAATTTGTGAAGAGATCCAGTACAAGTCAGGGTTTACTGAAAATTATAATATCCTTGGAATCTTGGCTGCCTTTGATGGAGATTTTGAGTCTTCTATGGAGTATTTTGAATTATTTAAAAGCTCCGCAGAAGAAACGAAAAATGTTATTGCCCAAGGAAATGCACTTACCAATTTAGGAGTAGTAGCAAACAATTTAGGGGATTATGGAAAAGCAATTGGCTATTATAATGAAGGTTTGAAATTGTATGAATCTCAAAATGATAGACAAGGAATGGGGACTTCTCTCTACAATATTGGCCTTATTTATATCAATCAAGAAGATTTTGAAATTGCTCTAGATTACATACAACAGTGTTATGATATTGGTGAGGAAATTGGAAACAAAATATTTAAAAGTTCGGCACTAAGTCTTATGGGAGTTGCTTATTCCAGAACCAATAGAGTACAAAAAGCAATTGAATCTTACGAGCAGAGTTTGGAGATTAAAAGAGAACTTGGTGATACAAAAGGAATAGGAAACTCGCTAAGTAATTTAGGCTTTGCCTATATTAAGTTAGGGAAATATAAGAAAGCCTTAGCACTCACTCAAGAAGGATTGAAAATAAGAGAAGAAATTTCGGACGCACAGAGAATCCCAACCTCTTTGAATAACATAGGAACGATATATCGAGAACAGGGTAATTTATCTAAAGCTTTAGAATATAGTAAAAGATCTCTCAAACTTGCTCAAGAAATGAACTCTGTGGAGTATATGCAAAATGCCTTTGAGAATTTATATAAGATCTATAAAAAGCAAGGAACTAATGCAAAGGCATTGGAAAATTATGAGTCTTACATCACCTTTAGAGATTCTTTGCTCAGCGAAAAAAATCAAAAAGAAGTCATCCGAAAAGAATACGAATATACTTACGAAAAACAAGCGCTAGCAGACAGCATTCAATTCGCTCAAATCCAACAAATCAGTGATGCAGAATTAGCAGCGGAAAAAGCCATCACTCAACAACAAAAGCAACGCAGTTCTTTTCTACTCATTGGACTAGTAGCAGCTTTGGGCTTAGGAGGATATATATACAATCGGTATCGTTTTACAGAAAAACAAAAGAAGACGATAGAAGAAAACAACATCCAATTGCAACAACTCAACGCTACAAAAGATAAATTTTTTGGGATCATCGCACATGACATCCGTTCGCCAATCGCAGCCTTGGATGGAGTAGGCGAGCAGATGGACTATTATTTGAAAAATGATAAGAAAGATAAATTAGAACGTTTGGCAGGCCGCGTAGATTCTACTGCCAAACGCTTGAATGGCTTACTCGATAATCTACTCAACTGGGCGCTCCTCCAACAAGGGGTCATTCCTTATCATCCA
>CALIAG010000385.1 GCA_938041325.1 uncultured Saprospiraceae bacterium
AACAAAAGCAAATGTAAATCGCTAAAACCCTGAAGGGGTGACATAATAATCCATCTGGCCAAAATACAAATTACCCTCAAAAGAATACATTTTCACAAAACATCCACCCACCAAAAATGTCAAAAGACTTCTCCATATACAAAAAGATAGGACTCCTCGCAGGCCCAATCTTTTTTTTAATTCTCTTCAATCTTCCATTTGAATTGGTCAATGAAGCAGCAGATAAAGTCATCGCTGTAGCCGCGTGGATGGTGATCTGGTGGATAACAGAAGCCGTGTCAATCTCAGTGACCGCATTGATTCCTTTGACCATTTTTCCTTTAGTTGGTATTATGGATATGAAAGCCGTAGCAGCGAATTACGGGAGTCCAATTGTCTTTTTGTTTTTTGGTGGATTCGTAATGGCTTTGGCTTTGGAGAAAGTGAATTTGCATAAAAGGATTGCTTTGAATATCATCAAGTTGACAGGGACCAGTCCCAACAAAGTGGTCTTGGGTTTTATGATTGCAACAGCGTTTTTAAGCATGTGGATCAGCAATACTGCTACAACGGTTGTGATGTTGCCGATCGCCTTGTCGGTTATTCATTTGCTGTCTAATGATGGAGATGGATTTACCAGCAATGACAAGAATTTTGCATTGAGCATTATGTTGGCGATTGCTTATTCAGCGAATGTTGGAGGCATTGCTACGATCATCGGAACACCGCCAAATACCGTGATGGTAGGCTTTATGGAGAAAGAATATGGAACTCAGATTTCCTTTTTAAGTTGGATGAAAATGGGTTTGCCTTTTAGTTGTATGATGATTGCTTTGGTGTATTTTATTTTAGTGAAGTTTATATTTCCTAATCAGCTTTCTGTGCTGAGCGATTCCCGAAATATCATTGATGAAGAATTGCGAAAATTGGGTCCTTTGAAAAAAACAGAAAAAAGAGTATTGATTATTTTTAGTGTAACCATTTTTCTCTGGATAAGCAGAATTTACATTTCTGAATATCTAACTTTTATCAAATTGTCGGACGCTGGTATCAGTATGCTTGCAGCGCTGGCTTTATTTACCATTCCATTCAGATTCAACAAAGGAGAGTTTACTTTAACTTGGGAAGACACCGTCAAATTGCCTTGGGGAATTTTAATCTTATTCGGAGGAGGACTGGCATTGGCAAGTGGTTTGTCAAGCGCAGGAGTCATTGATTATATCGGACAAGTAGTGGCAGAAAGCGATGGCTTGAATACCTTTTTGATCACAGCAATGCTGATCACGATAATGTTGTTTATGACAGAGTTGATGAGTAACGTAGCATTGGTCGCCATTTTCGCACCGGTTGTTGCTGGGATAGCGGTTGGTCTGGATGCGGAAATTTTACACATGGTCATTCCAATTACCATGGCATCAAGTTGCGCGTTTATGCTTCCAATGGCAACGCCACCTAACGCCATTGTTTTTGCAAGTGGCTACATCAAAGTGCACGAAATGGCCAAGGCTGGTATTTTCTTAAATATCTTTTCGGTCTTCATTATTATTGTATTTGCGAAGTATGTGATCCCTTTATTATTTTAAAATGAATAAAAAATAAAAACTGCCAAAATAATCTTGACAGTTTTTATTTGGTAAAAGAAAAAGCTTAAGATTCTTCCGGATACAATACTGCTAATTTATCCGTTGCAACATTGCCTTCGCCTTTTTCTAAAAAGTGCTTATAAGCCAAAACACCATTCTTGACACCTCCTGCTTTTAGCAATTGCTTGACCATCATGCCAGTAGGAAAAGGAAATTTGGCGCGCATTTTAAACGCAGTTCCCAAGTACGTTTTTCCATCTTCTCCAACTCTAACAATCCAGGTGTTGTAAACCCTTGCAGGAAAGCCTTTGCTTTCATAAACTTCATAAGTGAAAATTTTTCGTGCATCGGTTTCTTCATATTCTACAACTTCTTCTTTCACCGTTACTTTCCGTTTTCCAAAATCAATTGCACAAAATCGCTTCGCTCCAATCCCTTCTGTTTTATCACCACTTTCGCCATGAGATTCAGTAATTGCAGTCGCTACTTGATCTACATTGATAAAGTTTTTAGCTACCTCATTCCAAACCTCTTCTGGGGACTTATCGATAGAGTGTTCATAATAAACAATCCGATAATTTTTTCCATCAATCTTTTCTTTTTTAGGAAATCCACCGTTGGAGTTATTTAATGATTGTGCGTTGATACCAGAAACAACAAAAAGCATCAACATAAATACTTTTGAAATTTTGTTCATTTTGTTAAATTTTGAAGAATTGTCAATGACAACTTCTTGGTTAACTAATGCAACAAATTTCGCTTGATTTGATAGGTGTTTACAAACCAAAAAAGTTCAAACACTATTCAAAAAAGTTCAATTGATTGAGTTTCGGAACTCACTTGGACTTTTGCCAATATGTTTTTTAAAATTTCGATTAAACTTAGAAATGTATTCAAAGCCACATTGATAGGCAACTTCAGAAACATTGATGGATTTGTTAGTCAATAACTGACAAGCTTTTTCAATCTTCTTTTGAGTAATATAGGATTGTGGAGTAGTTTGATACACTTCAGCAAATTTTCTTTTGAAACTAGAAAGACTTTTATTGCACAAACTGGCTAATTCGTCAATGGTTAGATTGGAGTAGATGTTGTTTTCAATCGTTTTTTTGAAATCGTATACAACAGGTTCGTAAAGTGCAGAAAAGAATTTTTGAACAGAATTTATACCAACTCGTTTTAATAACAAATGAACAAATTCTTTGAGTTTTAAAAGAACTAAATGGTCATCTGCCAACTGAGGATGGTCCAATAAGTAATTGATGTTTTCTTTAAAATTATTGAGTAAATAATCTACCTCAATAGATTTGACATCAATGGAAGGTTCCTGAATATTTATACTTAAATCCAAATCGAAAATCTCTTCTACAATTTCAGGATAAAACAATACACCAACCAATTCAAAGTTTTTGGTATTCGCCCATTGTGTAGGATTGGTTTCAAAAAAGTAATTAAAGCATTTGGCGAGTAAGGCATTCTGATTGTCAAATTCAAGCAAATATTCTGAGGATCTTACTGTGAATTCTCCCTTTTCTAGAAACATAAAGCAAGCTTCATTATTATCATAAAGCTTGGGAATCCTTTTAAACTTAGGCATGGTTATTTTTTCAAAAACAACCTTCCCTTTATAAGTAAGTACTTTTTTAATAAAATCCATTAAATTATGAGCTATTGGCCAGCCAAATATTTCTTATACAGCTCTTTATTCCAAAAAAACACAATAGCAATCGTTCCTACAATTAAAATAGCATAGATTACTGCTGCACTATGATAGTCTGTTAAATACCAATCTGTATAATTAATTAACAACCACATAATTGTCGAAACGATACCTGCAAAAACCAAAGCTTTGGATAGTACATTTCCAATATAAAAATGAAAACGTTCTGCAGAATTAGGAGCTTGAAAAAATGCTGTTGTCCAATGTGCTTTCCTGCCTAAATAAATAAAGGATAAAAAGGTACTAAACGAAAGGCCTTTTTCGGTAGGCAAAAAATCAAATTCTTGGTAAACGCTTTTGTAATAAGTATAGATGATGTAAAACAAAAGCAATCCAATTATTATTAATAAAGGCGTCCAACCCAAACCCAAAATAGATACCAAGGGGTTAGCTTCTCGATCTAGGTCCGGTGTAAATTGGTAAGTGCAATAAGCATCGTACACTCTGCTGAGGATTATCCAAAAGGTGATAAAAAGAAATTTTACAGTTTTATTCATATTTAAAGGAAAAACGATTGAAATATAATATTTTTAAGTTTGAACACTTATGTTGATTAAGCGTTTCTCTAATTTTGGACGCAACAACTTTTAATTATAAAGAATAAATGAAAACTTATATTGTTCTAGTCTTACTATTGATTTTAAATGTTAATCTTTCTGCTCAATCTACAACAACATATGGAAGTTGGAATATGTTGGCCTTAAAGTTACCTTTAAATGAAAAATTAACGCTTGGTTATAACCATATATTCCTTCGTCAAGATGATTTTTATAAATCTTCGAATCGAATGTTTGGAGATTTGACCTTATCGTATAAAATGGATGCGAATTGGAGTTTTCAAATGCTAAACAGATATGTCACCGTCCCAGAGAAAGACAATGACGCTTATTGGGTTTTTTTAGATGCAAATTATACCCTTAAAAAAGAGGATTCTCCTTTTTCTATGAAAGCAAGAATGAGATTACATCTAGGATCAGAATTGTTAAACGAAGCCATCCAAGGTGATTTTTTACGACCCGCTATTTTTGTGTATCTTAATACCATTCCAAATATTACTCCTTTTCTATCTGCGGAACCCTTTTATCAATTCAATGCAGTAAATGATTTTCAAAGAATTCGATACGAATTAGGTGCTCAGTTTAAATTCTCCAAAAAGTTTGGTGGAGTCTTAATGTATAGAATTGAAGATTTAGTAAAATCGAATCCAAAAACAGATGCTCATTTTATTGTAGCAGGTTTATCCTATAAACTTAAGTAATTTAAATCCCCCAAAGATGAAAATCCTATTCAATTTTATTGCTGCCTTTTTGCTTTGTATATCACTTTGTGGCCAAACCACCTCCGCAGATTTTGATTCGACTTATGCAGTCAAACTTCAAAATAGGTTAAATAGCTTGGCAAACAGCAATGATATGGAAGGAATGACCGCAGCTGTTTTGGTTCCGGGACAAGGAATCTGGGTTGGGACTTATGGGGAAGCAGATAGCAATACACCGGTGACTCCTGATATGCGATTCGGGATCGCCAGTAATTCAAAAGCGATTACTGCCGGATTGATTTTGAAACTACAAGATGAAGGATTATTGGATCTTGATGATGCAATAAGCGATTATCTACCAACTTATGAGCACGTCAATGGCAATATCACCATTCGACAATTGCTTTCCCATACCAGTGGTTTATTTGATTTTTTAAATGATTGGACTGCAACAACGCAAAATGAATACAGTAGTGATTCAGATAGAAATTGGACAATGGAAGAATTGATCAACACCATTGGACCACCGTCATATAGCCCGGGAGTTAGGTACTCTTATTCCAATACCAATTTCCTTCTAGCTGGGATGATTGCAGAAGCTGTCACGGGGGAATCTATCGGGTCACTTTTGGAAAGTAGAATTTTTGAACCACTTGATTTAAATATGGCCTACCCAACAGCGGTGAATGTTTTTGATGAACCGTATTCGAACTTGTGGTACAATGGAGCGCCTAATTTGGTACCCGGAAATGAAATGACCTTTCTTAGTTTTACTTCAACAGCTGGAGCCGTATGGTCAACCGCTTATGACATGGTACGTTGGTACGATGCATTGTTTGGTGCAAATTTTCTTTCCCCAGAATCTCAAAAAGATTTAATCGATAACGATGGGGCAGTGGCTTATGGGACGGGGATTCGCATGCAAGTTAGACTCAATCGTTCTTTGTATTATCATGCAGGGGCTTGGGGTTTTCGGTCACATATGTTTCACGATCCTAAGTCTGGAATCTCTTTGTGTTTATTGTCTAATAAATGGGGAGAAGGAATAACTTCAATTGCTCAATCTTTAATGTTAGAAGCATTGTTGAAAAGGCCAGATGTTGAATATGACGTTTCACTTTCCAATGTAGAAAGCAATGCTTCAGTTTGTAATTCAAATTCATTTCTTTTAAATATTACCAATCAAGGAACAACAGACATCAATGCTTTGAGTATAAAAGCAAATGTAGAAGGTTTAGGCCAAGATTCAATATTCATGAATCTAGATATTCCATTATCTGCTGGAGCAACGGTAGAAGTAGATGCCGTGTTTGATTTTACTTTTGAAGAAGGAGTTAAATATAAAACGGATTTTGAATTGATATTGGCCAATGAAGATGTTTATCCAGATGATAATTTTGGAAGCACTTTTACTGTGCATTTTGCAGAAGAAGGATTGGACTTGCCTTACTTTGAGGATTTTGAAAATGATGAACAGAACAGTACAATAACTCAACAGCCCGGTCATGTGCTAGATTGGAATAAAACCAATTTAGCTTCCTCAACTGGCTCAACGAGTTTGTCACGCTTGAATTACTTTGACGCATCCGTTGGTAGATTGCATACTTTCGAATTGCCAATGCTTCATATTTCAGACGTTTTTGCAGAGCTGAGTTTTTCTTACGCTTATGCCCCATATTCTACCGACGCTACGGAAATATTTTCGGCCAGTATTTCTACAGATTGCGGAGAAAATTTTGAACCATTATTCGAAATGACAAATGATGAGTTTAAAACAGGAAACACCACAACGGATTTGTTTTATCCAACACCTTTTCAGTGGGAAGAAAAAATCGTAGAATTGTATGATTACCAAAATCAAGATGTAATTATTCGTTTTGAAATTGAAAATAATTTTGGAAACATTTCTTACATCGATGACATTCAAATCTATGAATTGGTAACTGATATAGAAGAACTTGAATTGGCAAGTGACATCATAGTCAGCCCGAATCCTGCCATTCAAGCTGCAAAATTAGAATGGGATTTAAATAGCCAAATTGATCAAATAGAATGTTACAATAGTTTAGGAAAACGACTAAAAAGCTATCCTATTCAAAACGGTCAAACTGAACTGATGTTGGAAAGAAATAATTTAAAAAATGGAATGTATTTTTTGAAATTCAAGAACAAAAATCTAACAATGGAAACAAGAAAATTGATTTTTACTGATTAGAACCTAATGGAATTTTAATACTTATTCGTATCAGGGGAATTTATTCCCCTTTGATTCTAATGCTATTAATCACAACAAATTTATTTGCATAAAATAAGCCTTTATAACCTTCCTGAATCTCCCAGGTAAACAATTATTAAACTACCTCAACAGACTCATCTCATTAAGGATTAACTCCAGAGGAGTGACATCTTTATAGCCTCCAAAGCAAAGCTGCTTTTAAGCTCCGTAGGTGCGAAACCTACCATCAACTGTACAGCCTTTTCGCATAATTTATGATTAAATAGAAATGTGTACCTGAGAATTTTTAATCAACATGCAGATATATTTTTGCATAAAATAAGCACCTTAATCCATTCTTAATAACTCAGCTAAACAGATTTATTAAACTACTTTAAGAGACTTATCTTCTTAAAATAGGTGGACAATCCTTCCTGTTTGTTAATATTACAAATCTATTCAACTAAAAATCTTTTATGGAAGCTTATATCTATGATGCTATTCGAACAGTCCGTGGCAAAGGCAACAAAAAAGGTGCGCTTATCGGCATAACACCAACTGATTTGGCTACTCAAGTCTTAATCGACCTCAAAGAAAAGCACGATTTGGATACCGCACTAGTCGAAGACGTGATCTTGGGATGCGTGGGACAAGTAATGGATCAAGCAGCTAATATTGCGAAATCAGTCGCTCAAAATTCCAATTACGGTGACCATTTGTGTGGCGTAAGCCTCAACAGGTTTTGTGGATCGGGTTTGGAATCCATAAATCAAGCAGCAGCTTATGTGAAATCTGGTTTCAGAGATTTGATCGTTGCTGGAGGTGTGGAAAGTATGTCAAGAGTGAAAATGGGATCTGATGGAGCGGGGATGTTTGTAGATCCAAAGATTGCGATTCCAGGAAATATAGTTCCTCAAGGAGTATCTGCAGATTTGATAGCTACCAAATTCGGTTATTCAAGAAAGGACTTGGATGCCTTTGCTTTCGAATCTCAAATGCGTGCTACAAAAGCAGAACAAGAAGGTCGATTCAAATCACGGATCAGCGTAAAAGACATCAATGGAATTCCAGTATTGGAAACAGATGAAAATATAAGACCTTCCACAACTGTAGAAGGCTTGGCAAACTTGAATGCCTCATTTGCAATGATGGGAGAAATGGCAGGCTTTGATGCGGTTGCAATTGATAAATATCCTGAACTGGAAGAAATAAACCACGTGCATCATGCAGGGAACTCGTCCGCAATAGTAGACGGTGCAGCAATTGCACTAGTCGGCAACAAAGCAGCAGGAGAGAAAATGGGTTTAAAACCTCGTTTCAGAATTAAGGCCGCAGCAATATATGGGACAGATCCAACAATCATGTTGGTCGGACCTGGACCTGCATCTAGAAAAGCACTGAAGCAAGCAGGAATGGAAAAAGGAGACATCGATCTCTTTGAAGTAAACGAAGCTTTCGCTGCAGTTCCTATGCGTTTCATGGAAG
Organism: uncultured Saprospiraceae bacterium; assembly: GCA_938041325.1. Taxonomy (GTDB): domain Bacteria; phylum Bacteroidota; class Bacteroidia; order Chitinophagales; family Saprospiraceae; genus CALIAG01. Next base: position 8,241 of record CALIAG010000385.1, read on the forward strand.
ACCTCGGCATTAGCCACGATATCATAAATGTAAACGGAGGTTCCATCGCTTTGGGGCATCCTCTTGGAGCAACAGGTTGTATGCTCACCGGAACATTGATGGATGAATTGGAAAGAAGAGATTTAAATGTTGGATTGGTAACTTTATGCATCGGAGGAGGAATGGGTATTGCAAGTATTATCGAAAGAGTTTGATTTGCGTGAATGTTACACCTTACTTTTTTTTAGAGGTTTAAAATTGAAAATATGAGTTCAGTAAAAAATGATTATTTAGAATATAAGGTCGGAGAAGATGGAATCGGGATCATCACGATTGATCAAGTCAACGAACCGGCCAATTTATTGACAGAAGGATTTACAAAATCTTATGCGGAAGTCGCAATGATTGCGATTGCAGATAAAAAGGTGAAAGGAGTAATTGTCCAATCCAGTAGAAGAATGTTTATGGCTGGTGGCGACTTAAGGGTTTTAGCTAAACCACTCGATGATCCAAAAAGTTTTTTTGAAACGATAATGGTCATGCACAAAGCCTTTCGAGCAATTGAAACCGGAGGCAAGCCTTTTGTTGCCCTTATTGCCGGTAATTGTTTGGGCGGAGGAATGGAACTGGCTTTAACCTGCCACCATCGAATCGTTTTAAACAGTACAAAAATAAAACTAGGGTTTCCAGAATCGAAAGTCGGTCTTCTTCCTGGTGGAGGAGGAACAGCCAAAGCGCCTTATTTGATGGGCATTCAAACAGGTTTGATGTACTTGCTCAAAGGAACAGAGGCTAGGCCACAACAGGCAATGAAAGATGGACTCGTTCATGATTTGGCAGATTCTCCTGAAGAGTTAACTCAAAAGGCAACCAAATGGATTCTTGAAAATCCCAACCCAGTTCAACCTTGGGACAATAAAAAAGCGAAGATTCCCGGCGGTGGGATTATGTCTCCAAATGGCATGCAAACAATGATGGGAGCGGTTGGAAATGTAAATAAAATGACCCACGGCAACTATCCCGGACAAAACTATATCCTAAGTATTGTTCATGATGGTTTACAAGTCCCAATCGATAGAGCTTTGGAAATTGAAGCGCGCTA
>CALIAG010000386.1 GCA_938041325.1 uncultured Saprospiraceae bacterium
TGTTTTACAACTTCAGCAAACTGTTCCAACACCACTCTTTCTACATAGGCATTCGCCAAGGAGAGCATGTGGGTCTGGCATCGCATATAGGCATCGTTGGGTGCCAATCTTTTTCCCATTAAAGAACGTAATCTTTGGCTTACACCATATAGTTGCTTGCGTTCTCTAAAGCGGAATGCACTTAATTGCCATTCAATATCTAGCAAATGTTCTACATCCGTATTCCGAGTAGCTATTGGATTTTTTTCTGCTACGGAAGAATAGATTTGATTACTGACCATTTTCCAAACCGCTTTAAATCCTTCATCGTGAAATTCCTTTTTAAAATCGGAAAGCAAACCTTTTGCAACCAATTGCATCAACACCGTATTGTCTCCTTCGAAAGTTGTAAAAATATCAGAGTCCGCTTTGAGGTCTGCAAATCGATTTTCTGCCAAGTACCCTTTTCCTCCACAAGCTTCTCTGCATTCTTGCAAAGACTCTGTGGTAAACCAAGTTGCATAGGATTTTAATCCTGCTGCTAAGGTTTCTATTTCTCGGATGTCTTCTTCTGATTTATTGACAAAGCGTTTGGCCAAATAGGTCAGTCCGAAATCCAAAGCATAGGCTTTTGCCAATAGTGGCATCAAGCGTCTTTGGTGACTCGGATAATCTAGCAATAAAGTTTCTGGTTCATTTTCAGAGGGAGCAAATTGTCTTCGATTTAATGCGTGACGAATTGCGATTGTCAAACCTGACTTTGCTGCACTCAGCCCTGCACGCGGAACGCAGACTCTGCCTCCTACCAATGTTCCCAGCATGGTAAAAAATCGTCTGGAAGGATTTTTTATTGGACTGGAGTAATTGCCATCTCCATCTATGTTCCCAAACTTATTCAATAAATTTTCTCTAGGTACTCGAATATTCTCAAACCACAATCGTCCATTGTCCACTCCGTTCAAACCTAGCTTGTAGCCACAATCTTTTACTCTAATTCCTGGCAAGGGATTCCCCGCATCATCGCGGTACGGTACAAGGATTGCATGAACGCCATGGTTTTCACCATTGACTATAAGTTGCGCAAATACCGAAGCCATCCTTCCATGCAATGCATTTCCGATGTATTCTTTGCCATCCATTTCGGTTGGTGTGTTCACTATTATTTCATCGCTTTCTGGATCGTATGTTGCTGTAGTTTGCAAACCTCTAACGTTAGAACCATGCCCCGTTTCCGTCATTGCAAAACAGCCCAAAAGATCCAAGCTTCCCGTATCTTTCAAATATTTTTGGTGGTGCTTTTCTGTTCCTAGCCATTGTATACTTCCTCCAAATAATCCGAATTGAACTCCGAATTTAATTGCCAAGCTTAAATCATGATAGCCCAACATTTCGAATAAGGCACAATACTTTCCCATGTCGTCTTCTCCACCTACTTCTTTAGGATAGGAAATTGAACCCAATCCTTGGTCGGCTAAATATTTTGTCCATTGCAATACATGGAGTCTAAAATCATCTTTATCAGGAAGCTCAGGATATTTGAATGCTGCGTCAGAAAAAAGCGTTCGAAGTCGATTGCGAAACTCCGGATAATCATCGTCCAATATCGCCGTCAATTCTTTTACATCAAGATTAGATTTATCCAGAATTTCTATTCGTTCTTGTTCTATTTGAGCAGGAGAAAATACATGGCTAAAACCTTCAAGGCTTACAAGTCCCAATGCTTTTTCCAATTCTAAAATAGAAGCTTTTGTATCTGGAGAATGCCAATGCACAGCATCACTGTCTTCTTTGTGCGCCGTTTTTAAAGCCATTTCGATTCCGATATCTGCAAGAGATTTTCTGGATTCGGCAGGCATTTCTTTTGAAGCTTTCTTAAGAATGGATACCCAATTTTTGAATAATTCCTTTGAAGGCGGTTTTGATGGATTGCACCAATCGCTTAGGATGTCTTTATCTTTTGAGGTAAGAAATCCAAGTGCTGAAATTTTCTTATCGATCAATTTCACTTCAGATGGGCTCAGAACGGAGTCTGCCCAGCCCACATAAAACAAAGGAATCAAGCTCATTACACCAGGAGAATAATCTGGAAAAACAGGAGGATTTTTACTCATTGAATTCAGTTTTTATAAGAACTAAAAAACAGTTTTTAACTAAACAATATTAGCAAGTTAATGTTTTTTGAATTCTTCGAAGATTTGAATGGAATGCTATTAATTGGTACAATTGGATGGCTATCTATTAATAGTAGAAAGTAAGAACGAATCAAATTATTGTTTACAAAGAAGTTCTTTAAATAAAAAATCCCGAAATCCTAGGGTGTTGGATTTCGGGAATGGTAAATGTTTGTAATGTTTTTGTACACTCTTATACTTGAATATTGAGATTAAGGTTTGGGTTTTAACCAATTTTAACTCAAATTTTGTATAAATTTTTTGAGTGTTCTTATAGTGTTAAATAGTGTCAGGGATTACTTTACATAAGGCAAAATAGATGCCAAAACGCTGGTTATCAAATATTAATACATAATATTTTCAACAAATAAAAAAGACCATCGTTATGATGGCCTTTATTAAGCAATCCAATTTCGGGGGGATGAAATAGATCGCTAAATCTTGTGTTACAAATGTTTTTGCTTAAGAATTTTAAAATTCTTTTGTTTTTGAGAAAATTTCCAAAGCGATTTCGGTTTGGGATTCCTCTTCTACGGTTTTGGACGGTACCTCTTTATGTTCTAGTTCTTCTGGAGGTATTGGTGACCTAAAAATCAGAACAAGTAAAAACACGAAGACGCCCGTAAGAATGAACTTTTCCATTGGATAGAAATTGTTGAATTAATGTGTAAAGTGTTCAAATCCTGCATCTATTGATATGTTTATACTAAGTAAGATTATAACTCAACACATTAAATGCAATTACTATACCAAAAAGCCGGTATTTTTATTAAAGTAGGAAAAAAACTATTTGTTAAACAATATTTAACAGTCAGTTATATTTTATAACAAAACTCAATAAGTATATAACTATAATATATGAGGGTAAAACAGTTGATTAGGATTTGGCCAAAAAAAAATGACCACTGAGTGGTCATTTCTTAAAAAAACAGACTATGAGAGAACCGCTATGGAGGAAGGGTATGTGTAGCTTCCTCATTACGATAGGAAAAACATTTTTTGATTTTTAGGGGTTTTGTTCAGTTATGGGTATAAAATTTATTGTTGTGCTTTCTAGTAATTTTCAAAAGGATATTTAGTAATTCTTTTTTTTATTTAATCCATCGTTTTTACGATGGATTAGTTTGTAAATGGAAAACTCTTTTTGTACTCCCTCTTTAAAATGAATTTTCAAGGTTAACCGCAATGGGCTGAGTTCTGTTTTCATCTTCCAGTTGGATTCGATCTAGTTCCAATCTTTCAGCTGGAAGCATGTCTTCTGTGATGTCTGGCATTGGCGCATAAAAGAGCCCTATTAGCAGCGCCAGAAATACACCGGTGAGTAGGAATTTAAGCATGATTTACATCGGGTTAAAGTGTTAGAAATTATTGAGAAGTAGTACATTTGGTTTGGTATTTTGATGGTTGTTTAAAAATGCTACTTATCTAGTTTATACAGTTGATAAGTCTCTATTATATTGATTAGCTTCTTATCGTATTTTTTGTCAGTGGCGTATCCTGCATTCTTCAGTCCAAGCGCCCACTTCTTATAATCTTTTCCATGCTTTTGAAGTTTGCTGTATCTCGAAATGGACAATAGCTTGGTATGTTCTTTCCAACTTTCTGCCGGACTATCAAAAACTCGGAACATATCGAATTTAGTATCGTCTCCATAATTCCTACAGGTGCATCCTAAGCATTTAGTCTTACACTTCATTCCAAAAAAGTTATTGCTTTGTACAGCCAATCGACTTGTTCCTGATCTACTCTCCACAATTGCTTGAGCCATTTTAATACTGGCAGGAACGCCTGAACTATTCATCTCTGCAATAGCTACTTCTTTATATTGCTGAATAAAATCCTTTGTTTTCTTTTTTTGAAGTTCAGACAGTCCTGCCGGTGCCAATGAATTTTGGTTTGCCGTAAAATTTGCTAAACTAGCCGCAGTACTTCCTGCCCTTTGTTCATCATCCATCGCAGCTAAAGGCGATTTAAAAGAGACATTGAATTGCATATCCTTTTTCGTAAGAATAAAAACAGCCAATCCTAACACGGCTACTTTATACCAAGGAACTTTCACTTTTTGCTTGAAAAACTCCAAGCCCGTATACAAGTGATGCTTCAATGCAAATAATGGTTTTTCTAAAATGGCTATCAACCTGCTGATAATTTCTTCTAAAGTCAGCGCCGGTTCCTCTTCTGCTACAAACTCACTCGTCTGAACTTTTTTCTCTTCATAGTATGCCGAATCTTCCGGTATACATTTATCAAAAATGATGATAGGCAATTGGTTAATGATCTTTGTTTTTCTCATGACAGAAAACTTAAAAAAACAATTTGTGTGCTTTAGTATTAATGACAAGACAAATATAAAACAATTTGTTTTAGTAAAACAAACTTTTTAGAACTTTTTTGTTTAAATAAATTTATCATAATGTCTTAAACATTGATTATCAATTATTTATGATTAAAAAATAATTATCAAAAAAATTACACGAAAAAAAACAAATCCAACAATTTCCAAAACACGCTTGATTTTAAACCATAAAAAAGAAAATTCATCAAATGCTTTCTTCAATCGAATTATATTATTACTTTTGTCATGTTACCAAAAGGTAACATGTAGAAACACTATATATGATCTGGAAAGCCTTATCGGATCCGACCCGTCGGTCGATTCTGAATTTGTTGAAGAAGGCTCCGAAAACAACCGGCGAGTTAAGTCTTGAATTTAAAGACCTCTCACGCTATGCAATTATGAAGCACTTGGGCATTCTCGAGAAAGCTATGCTGGTCAAAACGGAGAAGAAGGGGAAGTTCAGATGGAACTATTTCAACGCGACCCCTTTACGCAACAGCTATGAGGAATGGTTGAGTAAACTGATTCAGTTACAGTATTTCACAGATCAAACAGACGAAGAGATGGATACGCAATCTAAGTCAATCAGTATCACAAACCTTAACCTCGAAATTCCAATAAAAGCGGATGTCAATTCTGTTTGGAAGGCGTTGACAGAAGAAACAGGTAAGTGGTGGCCTAATGAGTATTACACCAGTAGCAAAACGAAAAATTTTATTCTGGAGGCAAAACTTGGCGGGTTGATGTATGAAGATGCAGGGGAATCCGAAGGACTGGTTTGGGCGATAGTCATAGGCATTAATTCACCATCAGTAATTCAGCTCAAAGGTCATTTAAGTCCGCAATTCGGTGGACCCGCCATCTCCTTCGTAACAATTGCTTTAGAAGAAAAGCAAAATGAAACACTTCTAAAAGTAGAAGATTCTGTTTTCGGTTATATAAGTGCTGATTTAAAAACTAGGCTGACCAACAACTGGCAGGCGATTTTTGGAGAAGGACTGAAAAACCACATCGAAATGTAATTTCCGAGTTTCTTTGATATGTCTCATAAATCCTATGAGTGGCAGAGCCTTGTGTTAACAAGGCTCTTTTTTTATGTCAGATTTTAAAACTCAAAGGACTTCCCTACCCTCTTCATTCGTCAGATATCTCCTGAAGTTACTTTGTTGGTCTTTCTGAATCGATTCATACTTATTAATAAGATCCAAAAATTGCTTCTCTTTTCGAACGACATCAAAAATCGGATCTATGGATACATTTTTCATTTTATAAAAGTAACCCGCTTCAAAATACTCTTCCAACAATTCCAAGCCACTCTCTACTTTATTATTCATAAGATCATCTCGGCATTTCAAATACCCTTTCATTTGACTTTCATAAAGCGTTTCACTTTTTTCTAAAGAAGAAATCAAAAAGGCAGACTCAAATGCTTTTGCTAAATTCTGTGCTTTGTTTTTTTCGCCTAGTTGTTTTAAACAAAAAATGAAAGACTGCAAATCAACTTTGTCTATTTGACTTAAGTCAGCTTCTTCCTGATAAATGTCTTTATTGATTTTCTCAAAAAGTGATTTGGCCTTGCTGTATTCTTTTTTATAATAAGCGATTTGAAAATCGTATAATTTCGTATCCAACCATCTTACATTTTGCGTGGACAATTCAGCACTTAAGGCTTCTGCTTTTTCAAAATCTTTTTTATGCAAATACAACTCCCTCAAATAACTCAATCGCACCAAGCTATCTTGCTTGCTATCGAATTGATCGGTGTTCAATTCTTTTTCGAGTTCTGGAAGTACTGCTAAATCATTTAAACTATTCAAATACATTTGGAGATAAACTTCTTTTTTACCATTGGCCGAAATGTTTTGATGACTGACCATTGCAACAGAATCGATCTGCGCTAAAAAATAATAAATGCTCGAATAGTGTATCCATAAATCCAGATTCCCAGGTGCCAATTCGATTCCTTGTTGATAGGTTTTAATGGCTTTTTGAAATTGTCCATCTTCTTTAAGGCAATAAGCTTTGAGATTGATGAGCTGAGAACTAAGCGGATTCATCGCCAATGCTTTATTCACTAAATCCAGAATTTCCGTATTCGGTTTTCCGGCGCGTTGTTTCACCACTGCATAACCGTAGTAAGCGCCATTGCTATTGGGATTGATTCGGATCGCTTGCTCAAATGCTTTGCTTGCGGCATCAAGATCGTTTTTCCACCGATTCAACAATTGTCCTTTTAGTTGATAAGCTCCTGCAAAGTTTTGATCGATGGCCATTCCTTTTTCCATCAAGTCCCAAGCTTTACTATATCCACTTTCTGAATCTTCACCCGCATAGAAAATCAAGAAAATATACAAGTTTCCCAAAGAGATATAAGCTTCTGCAAATTGATCATCAAGTGCGATCGCTTCTTCCAACAATTGCTTGGCTTCTAAAAGCGATTTACTGTCTCCACTTCGTTTTCTTTTTAATTGATTCGCTCTTAGAAAATTTTCATAAGCAATCAGGTTGTCCGTGTATTGTTCCGGTTCAGGAGTTGAGTCAGGAGAAAATATATTTATAGTCAGTTCATTTGAAATCTTACTGGCAATATCGGTTTGAATTTCAAAAATATTTTTCGGTGAAAATTCTATATCGTAAGTCTCTGCCCACAATTGGTTGTCCGTTTCAGCTTCTATTAACTGAACATTTATCCGCACTTGATTTCCAACTCTCCGAACGGCTCCTTCCATAATATGAGCTACGCCCAAGAGTTTGGCAATTTCACCAATGTCCTTATCTGTGTCTATGAATTTTGCCACAGAAGTTCTGGATATTACTTTTAAGTTTCTGGTTTTAGAAAGAAAGGTCATCAAGTCATCGTGCATCCCATCTGCGAAGTATTGGTTTTCTTCATCCGTACTTCTATTGACAAAAGGTAAAATTGCGATGGAGTTTTTATCAATAACGGGATCTTCTACCAATGATAAAACGGATTCATTTTTTGAGGTAGAACGATTGTAAAAAAAGAAAGCCGTTAAAGCAAAGACGAGACCTAGAATTACCAGTTGGTACATCTTGGTCTTACGATTCCCCTTGTTGTTGTAGTTGTTGTTTATTTTTCCTTCGAGTTCATTTCTTTTAGGAACGACCATTCCTTCATTGGCCAAAGAGTAAACCTCAATAGGTTCTTCGACATTTTTAAATTCAAAAGTTCCGAGTGAAGTAAATTTCAAATTACTTTGGTTCTTTACTCTTCGCTGAATATTTTTAGACATAAGTACCGAACCTGCAATTCCCATAGATTCTATCCTGGATGCTATATTTATGTCATTTCCATAAATGTCATTTTGTTCAAACATTACATCTCCCATGTGGAGTCCCAACCTAAGCGGAATCCTAGGTGCTTCTTGTTGAAATTTTTCTTGTAAAATTTTTGAACACTCAACAGCGTTTAGCACGCTTTTAAATAGGCATAAACTTCCATCGCCATAGCTTTTTATGACTTCTCCTTCGTGCTTGGTAACTTCTTCTTGTAATGTATTTTGGTAATGCCTCAACCGATTCATTGCATTCCCTTCATCGGCTTGCATCATGCTGGTGTAACCAACGATATCTGCAAAGAGTATGGCGGCTAGTCTTCTGGTTTCGGGTTTGCTTTCCATTTGGGGAATTTTAAATATTTTCTTTATTTGTTGGGAGAAATAAATGAAAATGGGACTGCTTTACTTTTAACCCTTAAAAAGTTTTTATAAATCGATATCAACTATTCTCTAAATTAATCATTTTTAAACAATCCTATGCTTGTAAATGACTTATAATTTTTCAAACTACTTACTCCTTCTTACTTTCTGTTCGAATAGAATGATCAAACATACCACCACGCCCATGCCAACAACAAAACTTGAATGGGCAATCTCAGCCATAAAAACCACATTTTGATCTTCATGCCTGCACCTTTAGTTTGCAACATATAAACGTTAGCTGGAAAAACAGCAATCAACAAAAGGATGATACCAATAGCTGCTGCGGAACGGGTGGCTGGTATCAAGAGTCCAATGCCTCCCGCAATTTCTGCGACTCCGACTATGGTATTAATTGGCTTTTTCCATTTTTGTAAAATAGGCGGAGTGATCTTGTGGAAGAACCAAGCTTTTGTAAAATGGGAGTAGCCTGCATAGATGTAAAACAAGGCCATGGGTATCAATAAAATTTCTTTGATCGTAAAATCCATTTGAATGTATTGGTTGATATTACTTTGTCACTTTAAATGTTGTGCGACCACTCTGTGGTCGGAGACTAGAGATCACTGTGCTCTCTTAACATAAGGTGACCACTCTGTGGTCATTAAATGTAGAACAAGGCCATGGGATCAATAAAATTTCTTTGATTGTAAAATCCATTTGAATGTGGTGTTTGATAATACTTTGCTACTTTAAATGTTGTGCGACCACTCTGTGGTCGGAGACTTGAAATTACTGTTCTCTGTTAACATAAGGTGACCACTCTGTGGTCATTTTTACTAATTCAGGAATGCGAATCGATCGATCATTGATCGACTATCCTCGGCCGCTCAAATTTCTTTTCACAATTCATATGCACAGAGCAGTATTAAGTCGTCGCACAAATTAACCCATAACTTTTCGAATAATGAATTTTTATAATGATGTTCATACATTTTTATAAATGGAATCAGATGATAAGGACTTAGCTATCTCCAAGCTGAATTGAATATCCATTAAAAAAGAACCGGAATGCATTCATAAATGAACACACTCCGGCGAAGGTTTCAGAGAGAGAGCTTGAAACCTTTTATCTTTATTGTAAACAGCATACAGCTAGTGGGACGGAAATATATAATCCCGTCAAATTGCGCTGTACAACAACTTTACTAATGTTTAATTAACTGTTTTATGTGAGTAAACCTTTGGTGGGCAGGCGTTGCGTGGATCCAATTACAGGTGGATTCCTATCTAGCGTCAATATCTAACAATTAATTCACACTTTTGAATTTTAATTATATTTGATTTTCTAAATTGACAATTATCTGACAAACGAATTTGAATTTAGATCAAAGACTTTAGTCAAATAAATATTTTTATACATTTTGAATTACAGGACTGGGCAAGAAAGATCTGAACTCTTTTTCTTTTTGCAATAGCAGATAAGCAAAGGTGCAATTTTTTCTAAAAACTCCCGCATCGTTTTGCTCATTTTCAACAATAAATTGACATGTATCCGTCATTTCAAAAAAGAAAAAGCCTTGCTTCAAGTAGAAACAAGGCTTTTATATGAAGTTATTTAAGAATGAAGCACAATAGCTGCATCTAAGTCATTGAATTCGTGGATCTTCAGCTCTTTTTCTGTGAACATCCTTTAACAACTTCCATATGCGAAAACTATTTTAAATATCTTTTAATTTTTAATTTTCAAAAACTTAGTCGTCCCGCCACGCATAATCATTCCATCCATAAGCAAAGTGTACAAACCTGCCGGAAGAGTACTTACTTCAAAAGCAACCTGATTGTCTCCTTCATATAAGCTAAGCGTTTGTTGCGTTTGCTTTCTACCTCTAGCATCTATTATTTGAACGACTGTTTCACGTTCTGAATCAGAATAAATATCTACAATCAAATAATCACTTGCCGGATTTGGAAATACTTTTTCTATTCGCAAAAGAGTCTCTTCCTTTTCTAATTGTTGTAATGCTGCGGTGGAACCAAGAGACAGGCTTGCTTCGTCATCTTCATTTGCACTTACTCCGTTTCCATTG
>CALIAG010000387.1 GCA_938041325.1 uncultured Saprospiraceae bacterium
GAGTGGATATTATGTGAATACAGTTGGGCAATATGCTAACGAAGAAGTAATAAAAAAGAACCTTCAGAACCAAGGGAAGTCAAAATATACCGAGTTGCACCGAAATCAACTCAAATTATTTTGATACCCCGACGGCTCTGCCTCGGGCTAGTTCATTGATGATGGTTTATTTAATGTCCTAATAGACCAGGACGATTTAAGAAGAGGGAATTTTAATAATTGTGAATTTGAATAGGCGCAATCATAAAAAAACGAACTGCCAACAAAACGTAAACGTAATGCGGAGTTTTGGGTTAAATCCAAAGGTCTGTGTATATTTATTAAGTCACCAAACCTTATGCCCCGACGCTTCGGGGTAGCTTTGGACAAGAAAAAATAAAACGAAACGATAAGCTTTAGCTTTGTGCGCAGACCTGCCTCGCTGGTAGGCAGGCGGAAACGAAAAGTTTCCTTACTTCCGCACTAAGTTTAGCTCGAGCGTTGGGCATAAGATAAAACCACAAACAAACTACTGACTAAAAACAATATAAATTATGTCTAATAGTATCACTGAAATTGCAGTTTTTGGAAATGTCGTTGAATTAAAAGAGCATATTAAAAAGAGTGCTGTTTTTTTACCAAGGGGAATTTTACAAGAAGTAATTTTCTCTGGATGGAATCAAGGGGAAAATGTCGAAATACTAGAGATATTAATTGAAGCAGGTGCTAATATTGATGGTGTAGAAGGAAACTTAAATGCTACCCCATTATACACAGCGGCTATGATAGGTAGTTTTCCTGACAGGTCTTTTGCCGTAACAGACTATTTATTAAAAAAAGGTGCAAATCCCAATATTAAAAACAGTAAAGGAGAAACGGCTCTATTTCAAGCCGTAAATACAATAGCAGACAAAACAGTTAAAAGGTTAATTGAAGGAGGTGCAGATATTAATATTAAAAATAATGATGGTATTCCTTTATTACACAAATGCCTTTTAGCATACAAAGGTTTTTTAGCCGCTAACCTTGATGAATTGTTTGATGAAAAAACAAAAAAGTACGTGCTTAAAAATCTAGATCATGTATTACAATCGAATCCAGATTTTACATTAAGAAACCCTCAGAACCGCACTATTATTCAAGAGTGCTTGGTTCATAAAATTTTTTTAGAAAGAAAAATCACTTCAACTATTCTAAAGTCATTAATTGATAATGGCTGTCCTACCAACGTAAATATTATAATTCCTGAGGAGAATTTAGAATTAAGTCTACTTGCTTATGCTATAGTTACAAATCCAAAACATTCTTTTGAAGTGATAAATATTTTAACAGATGAAAACAACATCTTGGAGAATGAATTGGGTACACCAAATATATTTGAGTTAATGTATTATAATCCTAAAGTTGGCATGGAAATATTGAAGTCAAGACCAACTTTAATTAAGAGCGAATATTTAGAAGGTACATTATTACATTACGCAATCGAATCTGAAAGTATCTCTGTAGAAATTATTGAATTTTTAATAGAAAAAGGTATCAACCCAAATAAAATAGATAGTTCAGGAAGTACAGTTTTATCATTAGCAATTAAAATGAATGTAGACAAACATATAATTGAACTATTAAGTAAACATCAAAAATAGATTAATAAATCCTATGCCTAACAAACTAAAAAACATAGGGCGTTTGTGCTAAACTCAATGTTCTGAGCATATAAGAAAAGTCCGCTAAAAATAAAATTGGGCGTTTATAAATGAAAAGATAAAAGCAAAATATTTGTAGTTAGCTAAGTAATAAACCGAAACAAAAGTGCTTATCAACTGACCTACGTTTCTTATACTGAACGATAAAGACAATTAGAGAATCCAATGAAAACAATTACATTACCCGACGAATTAAATTTAAGTTCTTCTAAGTCTATTGTGGTTTATGATTATAAAAGCATCACTGAAATATCGAAACAACAAATTTTATTAAATAAAAATACGTTTAGCTTTCTTCAAGAAGGAACTAAAGAAGTGTTTTTCGACAATTCTGCATATGCTATTGATAATTCTCAATTTCTATTAATGAAATCGGGGCATTGTTTAATGACAGAAAAACTCTCTAACGACTCAGAAAACTATCGCAGTGTATTGTTTTTCTTTTCTGACGAAGAAATTTTTAGATTTTTACGAAAATTCAAATTAGAAACTTCTAATTCTAAAAAACTGTACTCAACATATTCGTTCAATTATGATTCATTCATCGAAAGATTTGTCGAAAGCCTTTTAGATATTTCAAAACTTTCTAAGCCAATGCAAGAAAACATTTTGAAAACAAAACTCGAGGAAATAATGCTTTACCTCACAGACTTAAAAGGGTTAGACTTTATTTATTCCTTGATTAACAATAGTGATAATCAAAATCAAAAGTTCATCCAAACAATTGAAAGCAACAGATTAAATAAACTCACAATAAAAGAGCTTTCATTTTTATCCAATATGAGTGTATCGACTTTCAAGAGAGAATTTGAGAAAAAATTTCATAGTTCACCTAGTAAGTGGTTTCAAGATAAAAGACTAGAACATTCAGCTTTTCTGCTAAAAAACGAGTCAAAAAGACCTTCAGATATTTTTGAAGAAATTGGATATGAAAACTTATCGAATTTTATTCAAGCTTTTAAATCAAAATTCGGAGTCACTCCAAAACAATACCAATCAAGTTGAACTTTTGTCAATACTTTTTGAACTTTTCTGATTAACACAAAACCTGAATTGCTCTCTAGATTTGCATTATAAATTAATAATTAAAACAAATATTATGACAAAATCATTTCAAATCTTAACAGTATTAATTGCTTTATCAACCTCAGTTTTCGGACAAAATACATTTACTTTATCAAGTAATGACTTAGGTGGACAAGCTACAATTAACGAAGAATTCAACGGCTTTGGATGTACTGGCGAAAATCAATCCCCACAGTTATCTTGGAAAAATGCTCCAGTAGGTACCAAAAGTTTTGCTATAACAATGTACGACCCTGATGCGCCTACGGGCAGCGGATGGTGGCACTGGGTTGTATTTGATATCCCAGCAAGCACGAATGAGTTCGTATCTGGAGCTGGAAATACGGAACTAAATCTAACACCTGAAGGTGTTATACAAAGTATTACAGATTATGGAGCAAATGGTTATGGTGGACCTTGCCCTCCAGAAGGACACGGTTTACACCAATATATAATTACAGTTTACGCTCTTAAAACAGATAAACTTGGATTAAATGAAAGTACAAATCCTGCCGTAGTTGGATATTACCTATGGAATAACACATTGGCTAAGGCGAGTATTGTGACTTATTATCAAAGAAGCAAGAAATAAAAACTGTCTCTAATAAGGGTAACCGTTGCACAAGCCCCTTAATCGGCAAAATGATGGATTGACACAAGCCTCGTAAAGAGGCTTTTTCCTTATTGAATCAGGGTTGGAAGTGAAGATGAAGGCTTCCCTGTTTGATAGATGTCCAAATCGACCACCGACCTCAAATGCCTGTAAAATTGTTCTTGGGAACCCTGAACAAAAGCTGCTAACATCCAGGATGACAATTAATTTCACAGATTATATCACTAAATAAAGGGAAAAAATGTTTAGTTTAAAATAATTTATAAGCAATCCCAAAAATTGAAACCATAAGAATAATGAACAATGAAGCGCAACATTCAAATGATATAGGTCTTGATAAATTGATTTCAAAAGCTAAAAACAATTCAGCTAAAGACATGTATGACACCAAAAAAGAACCAAGAAAATCAATGGGAGTCTATTTGAAAAATCAAAATAGACTCATAATGAATTCAATTGCGATCGCAGATAAAAAAGCAGCAATTTTGATTAGAATAAACACTGCAATAATATCTGCTTTAATTGTATTTGAAAGTTACTTTGAAAATACATCTTTTAATAATCAAATTATACCAATACTAATTATTGGGCTTTCTATTTCATTGATTTTTGCCATTCTCGCAGCAAAACCTTTCAGCTATATTATGTATAAAGTTTTTAATAAAATCATCAAAAAGAAATATCCAAATTTAGAAGAAAATAACTTCATGATTTTTGAAGTACCAGAATTTGAGAAGTACGAATTATCAATGCAAAAGGTTTTAAAGAGTCAAAACTTACAAATTGGTAACCTTACTAGATTTAATTATTTTATGAGCAAAAGCATCTCTAGGAATTACTTACAACTAGAAATTGCTTACACTGTTTTTTTAATTACATTCTTAATAGTTGCTGTTTTCTATATAAGTTCAAACTACTTTTAGCAAGCAACAAGCGGCAAAACATTTGTTGTGAACTGTAATTAAGATGGTGGAACCGACCCACCAAAGTCGTTTTATAGGAGAAGGTGTTAAACCACCTAAAGGACACTTCGGAGTAGCTTTGGACAAAAAAAGAAAAAACAAAACAATAAGCCTTAGCTTCGTGCGCAGACCTGCCTTGCCGGCAGGCAGGCGGAAACAAAAAAGTTTCCTTGCCTCCACACTGCGCTTAGCCGAACTGTTAGGTGACAAATTAATCAATATGAAAGTTACTGCCGAAAAAAATGAAAAAGTTGCCAATATGATATTTGCATCCATTTATCCACTTTACCTGAATAGATTGGAGAAAAATGAAAGAACAAAAGAAGAACTCGATCAAGTAATTAAATGGTTCACTGGTTTTGATCAAGATGCCTTACAGGCTCTTATTGATGAAAAAGCAACCTTTAGAACATTTTTTCAAAAAGCTAAAATAAATCCAAACGCACACTTGATCAAAGGAGTCGTTTGTGGTTATCGTATTGAAGAAATAGCGGATGAATTTGAATTGTATAAACAATGCAGACGTATGGAAAAGCTGATCGATGAATTGGCAAGAGGTCGTAAAATGGAGAAAATTTTGCGTGAAGAAAAAAAGTAGAAACCGGTGCTAACAAAACCTCAATTGGATTAAAGCACAGTTTAACCGAAACGTTGGCATTCCAACACAACGGGTCCAAA
The DNA here is from genome assembly GCA_938041325.1 of uncultured Saprospiraceae bacterium. GTDB lineage: Bacteria > Bacteroidota > Bacteroidia > Chitinophagales > Saprospiraceae > CALIAG01. The sequence continues at coordinate 5,001 of CALIAG010000387.1, forward strand.
TCGTATCCTGTGCAATAGAGAAAAATTTTACTGCCTCTGAGTGCAAATCCTTAGTATATTTGCGTATCATATACGCATATAATGAAAAATACCATTCAACTTACTGTAGATGCCGTCGTGTTTGGATACGAGTCGGGAAATATTTCCGTGCTACTAGTGAAACGTAAATACGAACCATATAAAAACGCATGGGCATTGCCAGGAGGCTTTGTGCTAGAAAATGAAAATCTTGAACAAGCCGTGGAAAGAGAGCTCTCTGAAGAAACCGGTGTAAAGATCAACTATCTCGAACAGTTGTATACGTTTGGTGATGTAGCACGTGATCCTAGGGGCAGGGTCGTATCGATAGCCTATTTTGGGTTGGTTAAACCAAATGCGTTTAAACTGCATGCATCGACCGATGCCCAGAAGGCCGAGTGGTTCAATATCGCTCAACTACCAAAACTGGCCTTTGACCATAAAAAGATTGTACAAATTGCCATTGAAAGGCTTCAGGGAAAGATTACCTATGAACCTATTGGCTTTGAATTACTAGATAAAAGGTTTCCTTTTTCCGATTTAGAGAAATTGTATACAACCTTGTTGGGCAGGGAAATAGATCGGCGAAATTTCAAAAAGAAAATTACAAGTCTAAAGGTATTAGACGAATTAGACGAGAAGGTTTCTAAAGGGCGAGGCAGGCCTGGCAGTCTTTTTAGCTTCAATCAAAAGCGTTATTTCCAACTTAAGAAAGCGGGAATCATCTTCGAAATATAACCCTTTTTAGTCGTGTCAAAATTTAATTTGCGTAAAAAAAACACAAAATAGGTTGTGTGTTGAAAAAGCGCATATTATATTTGTGTCATAATTACACAAATAAATGATATTTGAAAGAGAGACTAAATGTGGGAATTGAATTTTAAATATTACGAGATTAATAGCGTTATGTTTCAATATTAGAGGCCCATATTTCCAATAATAAATAAAAATCGAAAATTATGAACGGATTACTACTCACCGATGGATATAAGACCGGACACCACCAGCAATACCCAAAAGGAACAGAAGAAGTATATTCTAACTGGACACCTAGAAGTAACAAATACGCACCAAAAGGCTGTGACAAAGTACTTTCCTTTGGACAACAATATGTGATGCAGTGGTTGCATGATTATTTTGAGGATAATTTCTTTTCAAAACCAAAAGCATCCGTTTGCGATGAAATAAAAACCGAATTATCATTATACCTTAATGCGGACTATGATGTGACACATTTCGAAGATTTGCATGACCTGGGTTATTTGCCCATTCGAGTGAAGTCTCTAGACGAAGGGGTCGAGGTTCCCATTCGCGTGCCGATGCTAACGGTAGTAAACACCGATCCTAAATTTTACTGGGTCACCAATTTTCTTGAAACTATATTATCGACCATGTTGTGGTTGCCCATGACCTCGGCTTCCATTGCATTGACCTATAAACGTATTTTCAAAAGATGGGCCTTAAAAACAGATGCCGAAAATATAGCTTTTATTGATTTTCAAGGGCACGATTTTTCAATGAGGGGCATGGGTGGTCTTCAAAGTGCAGTAGCTTCGGGCATGGGTCATGCGGCCGTATTTTTAGGATCCGATACGTTGCCGGTGATTCACGGACTTCGAAAGTATTATGAAGCGGAAGGCTTTGTAGTTGGATCTGTGAACGCTACCGAGCACTCCGTAATGTGTGCTGGCACCAAAGATGATGAAATAGGTACGTTTCGACAGTTGATGAAAACCTACCCCACGGGAATTTTATCTGTAGTGAGTGATACCTGGGATTTATGGAAAGTGCTAACGGAGTACCTTCCAACATTAAAAGAAGAAGTATTGGCCCGCGATGGTAAACTGGTGATACGCCCCGATAGCGGTGACCCTGTTGATATTATCTGTGGAACAAATACTCAAATGAGTAAGGGCACTCCGGTTGAAAAAGGAGTTGTCGAATTACTTTGGGATGTTTTTGGGGGAACAACGAACAAGGAGGGCTTTAAAGTATTAGACCCACATATTGGAGCTATTTATGGTGACAGTATCACCACAACACGTGCTGCGGATATTTGTCAACGATTGCATGACAAAGGTTTTGCCACAACCAATGTGGTATTGGGTATTGGTTCGTTTACCTATCAATTTAATACCAGGGATACCTTCGGGTTTGCTATGAAAGCTACTTCGGTAGTAGTTGACGGCGCGCGCAGGGAAATTTTCAAAGACCCTATTACAGATGACGGCGTAAAAAAATCTGCAAAAGGATTAATTCGGGTCGATAAAGTAGATGGCGATTATGTGTTGGTTGATGAAGTAACGGAAGCAGAAGAACAAAATGGGGAATTAAAGGTGATTTTCGAAGACGGCAAGTTCGTACATAAAACCGCTATAGAAGAAATTAGGGCTCGAATAAACGAACGGGTTTAGTGTAGCATTTAAAATTTTCAATATGAAATACGAAATAAAAAAATTTAGGGACGGACAGGTAGCTGCAAAAATTTTGGAAGAAGGCGATCTTGAAGTCCGCATTCGCGGGAATAGTTATGAAGACCTGTTTGCCATCGCAGCTATAAAGGACGCCTGGGATGCTGAGCATAGTATGAACAAGACGGCTACGGCACGTTTAACGATATATTGCCTTATAGGGCAGCGATCCGATAGGCGTTTTAATGCAAAAGAATCTTTTGACTTAAAAGTGATAGCAAACTTCATTAATTCGATGGGTTTTGATAAGGTAGAAATTCTACATCCGCATAGTCCCATCTCCTTGGCTTTGATAGAAAACTCTAGTAAGTTATCCCATTTTCAATACGTTCAAAAAACCTTTGAAGCTATTGGAAACCCTGTTTTGGTAAGTCCGGATGCCGGGGCTTACAAAACCACCCATGAAATCGCTGAAAAGTTGGGAGCTGATTTGGTCCCCTCAAATAAAGTTAGGGTCGATGGCGCACCACAAATAAGTATTCAGGGAGATGTAAAGGATAAAGATTGTTTGATTGTTGATGACTTGGCAGATGGGGGTCGAACCTTCAAGTTTTTGGCAGCAGCCTTAAAAGAACAAGGCGCGACAAGGGTGTATTTGTATGTGACGCATGCCCAATTCAATTATGGTTTTGATGAGTTGAAAGAGACCATTGACCATGTGTATTGCACCAATAGTTACAAGGATATTGATGATGAATTTGTGACGCAATATAAAATTGTATAAAGTTAGTAAGGTGCCAGAAGAACTTGTTGTGAGTGATGGGGATGGTGTAAGTTTCCGGATACGACGTATCACAAGTTCAAAGTTTGGAAGAATTGATTGCCGATCTTAAAAAGAAAATGAGATGAAATATTCACTGGAATTGGTCAAACAACAATTTGATTCGAATGAAAATATGAAATTCTTGTTCTTCTGGGGACATACCCCTGCCAAGGACGGTTCGGTGACCAAAAGCTGTTTCAGTCAATGGTGGAAAGCATCTTTTAGTAAAGAAGGTGAAACCTACAAAACTGCAGAACATTTTATGATGGCCGAAAAGGCGCGTTTGTTTCAAGCTTTGGAAATAAGAGATGAAATTATAGCCTGTGAACATCCCGCAGCAGCTAAAAAATTAGGGCGCAAGGTGAAAGGTTTTGATGCTGATATTTGGGACGAACATAAGTACGCCATCGTAAAAGAAGCAAATATGCTAAAGTTTTCGCAGCATGACGCTTTAAAAGACTTTTTAGTAAACACAGGAAGTAGAATTCTGGTCGAGGCCAGTCCGGTAGATAACATCTGGGGGATTGGTTTGGCGCAAGACGACCCAAAGGCCCAAAACCCTCATCTATGGCAAGGTGAAAACTTACTTGGTTTTGCGTTGATGGAAGTTCGTGATCAATTAATTAAGAATCTATGAAAAAATATGCGGCGCTCTTCGGAGGTTCTGGAAACGATACGAATTCCAAAGAGTATCTTGAAACAGTTGAAATAGGTTCTTTTTTGACCAAACAAGGTTATATAGTAAAGAACGGTGGATATGGCGGCATGATGGAAGCAGTTTCAAAAGGAACGACCGAATCCGGTGGCAGCGCAATTGGAGTTACATGCAAACAAGTGGGTCCTGCCGAGGGAAACCAGTATTTATCAGAGACGATAGTTACTGAGAAATTGTATGACAGACTCAAATTGTTGATCGAAAACACTACGGTTTTTATTGTACAGCGAGGTGGCATTGGAACACTTTCCGAGGTTTTTTTGGCTTTGGATATTATTCGGAAAGAGCCCAAATTATGGCAGCCTAAATTATATTTTGTGGGATACATTTGGAATGATGTAGTGGCTTCTTTGAAAGCAACTTTAATTCCGGAGTACGAGCATGATTTATTTCAAATCGTAAAAGATTCCGAAGAACTATATCAACGAATATGTATAGATTTTCCTAAAAACTAAAAAATGCGCTAGCTTTCACCAGCGCATTCACAAATCTATTTATTGACGGAGAAAATCTCCTTCAATTGTTTTACCATACCCCCGTTTCCAGAGACGGTAATCTCGCCGATTTTCTCGGCGATCTTCTCCACGTATTCCATTTCCTTCAGTTTGAAGAGCATTTCGTTGTCTTCCATCAGTTTTGCGGTGTTCAGCAAGCTTCTGGTAGACGCCGTTTCTTCACGTCGGGTAATGATATTCGCTTGGGCTCTCTTCTGAGCCACCAAAACTTGGTTCATGATATCCTTCATTTCACCGGTTAGGATCACGTCACGAATACCGCAACTCAAAACTGCAACACCCAATTGGGTGGCCGCTGTCTTGATATCACCGAACACAGCTTCCGCGATGCTTTCTTTTCGCTCTAGAAGTTCATCTAGCGTATAGGTGCCGATATACGCACGCAATACCAACTGCATTGCAATGTACAACTGCTTCTCGTAGTCTTTGCTACCCAGCAAAGCCTTTTCGATATCGATAACCTTATACTGCGTATAGAAGTTGATACGAATGGCGGCCTTGTCTTTGGTCAGCAGTTCTTGACCAGAAATCTCCAATTGCAATTGACGCATATCCGCCTTGGCAATTTTGATAGGGATGTCATTTTTCCAGAAATGGTAGGTACCACTTTCCAGCGTTTTGACATAAACATCATCGACCAAAAGGACTGCTTTTTCATATGCCGCAACTTCCAAAACACGAACGTAAGTACGCAATTGTGCATGGCTCAACATCGCTTTGCCAATAGCCTCGGTGATATAGATCTTACTCAAATCGGCCATCACGAACTTGTAGTTCATCAAACCTTTCCAGAAGGCGTATTTACCGGCTGTAAGTACTTGCTTCAAGTTTCCGTTTTCGGAAACCAAAGCCAGTTCAGCATCTTTTACTTCGATGATATGCAACATAGCATCCAAGCCTTGGTCCTGTAGCAAGATTTCTAATGCTATAGGAGCAACAAAGGCTTTGGTAAGGTCATAAACCTTAACCATATTTCTAAAGCCTACCCAATGCGTACCTTGGGTAATCACTTTTTGGTAGTCGCCTCTTTTAAAGACCAAACCTACTTTTCCTGCATTGATTCTTACTCTTTTCATTACTTAAAATTTGTGTCCGCCAGTCTGCTGACGGACGAACGGGTTAAACTATTATCATGTATTACTATTTATTTCATTTTTTAAAAACAGTAGGTGCATATCATCTTTCTGATACGGAAATACTGGTTTTTGATACTGCTTGCAATTCGTTTTGTAGCATGCTTCCAATTGTGTTATTGATAAAATATTCATCAATTCTCCAGAAAGAAGGATGACCAAAAAGGGTTTTGCCTTTCGCATCAAAAAATCACCATTTCAAAGTAGCTTCATGATTGTCTTTGCTTCCCTTAGGAAACAATTACCGATTTACAGCTACTGCTTTTTGTCATTTTAAGCCCAACGGGCTTGGAGATCAGTTTTAAAAGATGATCGGCTTTAGGCTACATTATGAGTGTAGTGCTCTACCAACTGAGCTAAAGGGCCTAAAAAAGTGGCCTCTTGCAGGAGTCGAACCTGCGCGTCCTTCTGTTGTTCTAACCTAACTGAACTACAATCCCATTTGGGACTGATGGGATTCGAACCCATGACTCACAGAGTGGTGATTGTTTTTTGGAAAACAATCGAAACCATCAAGTCAAGTTGTACATGAAGACAGTATACCTCTCGGCAAAACTCCATACAATAGTGCCCTACAGAAACACCCAACAAGACCCGCTTGATATCTTTATTCCCGCAAAGGCGGGAATCTCTATTTTAATGAACTTTTGTAAAAGCCTCACAACACTCCTTGTTGTTATGAGGCACTACCACAAACTATGTTTTCACAAGCTTGTTTTTAATTACATGACAAAACTGAAACAGTACTACGCAATTATTATGCGTAGTTAAAATTTCTTTTGTTTTTAGTAGGAGTAGCAAGACTCGAACTCGCATTTCTAGGTTCGTAGCCCAGCGTTCTATCCAATTGAACTATACTCCTATGGTGGAACAGACAGGACTCGAACCTGTATCGTCGAATCTTCAATCCGCCGCATTGACCATCTTTGCTACTGTTCCCTCTTGGGGTGTACTCCGGGACTTGAACCCTGTTCCTCCCATTCACAGCGGGGCGCTTTACCAGATAAGCTAGAGACACCATTTTAGAGATTTTTTTGAAAGGTGTCGATTATTTTTCTACGTCCCTTTTTGCGCCCCACGTTGTTAAAATTTTCTAGCGTAGCTATGGCTATGCTGGAAAATTTTGCCTAGTTGCGCACCAAAAGTGAACTGTACAAATTCTAATCACACCTTTCAAAACAGTCTCTGTAAACCCGAAAGGATTTGAACCTTTACAACAAGAATCAAAATCTTGTATGCTAACCGTTACATCACGGGTCTATTTGCAAGCCTAACAAGATTTGAACCTGCCTGCCGGCAGGCAGGCTCATATCTCAGGGTTAGAAATGCTTTTCTGCATTCACGAACTCCTTATTTCAAATAAAATGAGCATGAGCTAAATCCTGCGTGCTATCCATTACACCATAAGCTTAATTGTACCCCACCCAAGATTCGAACTTGGACTTGAAGGATTTTAAGTCCAGAACTTCGTTCGGTGCCTTCGCAGAAACTGTGTTTCTGCTCGTCAATCTCTGCCAGTTGGGCTAGTGGGGCATTTGTACAGGGAGAGAGATTCAAACTCTCAGAGTACTGGTTCTAAGCCAGCTGCGTTTGCCATTTCGCCATCCCTGCATTGCTGAGGCATTAGGATTCGAACCTAAAACTTCCGTGTTAACAGCACGGTACTCTACCTATTGAGTTATACCTCACTTTGTACTCTGTAGGGGAATCGAACCCCTATTTCCTGATAGAAAGTCAGGCGTACTAACCGTTATACGAACAGAGCAAATGTCTGAGAAGCAAGATTGACTTCGTCTTTCTTGCAACTACTCCTTGTTAATCAAATTCGAGTAAACTTGATTTGATTAAGTCGTCTGAGAAGCAAGATTCGAACTTGCGACCTTCCGCGTCCAAGGCGGGTAAACAACCACCGTTATCTTCCCAGTTTTGCAGTACCGACGGGACTCGAACCCGTACCTTCCCGATAGACAGTCGGGCGCTCTAGCCTTTGAACTACGGTACTTTGTGGAAGTAGTAGGACTTGAACCTACATGTCATTTCTGAACCTGATTTACAGTCAGGCGAGCCAGCCAATTGCTCAATACTTCCATAATTTTTGGAGACAAGGATGAGATTCGAACTCATAAAAAACGGATTTGCAGTCCGCTACCTTAACCATTCAGCCACCTTGTCCATTTTTGCGGAGGGCAAAGGAATTGAACCTTCACTACCTTATGGTAGACTCGCTTAGCAGGCGAGCGCAACAAACCAGTATTTGCCTACCCTCCAATTGCTTCAGCCGTGGGAGTCTCAATTTCCCAGACTGGCAGAGAACCTGCATGTGCGGTTATCCGCTAAAACCTTTATTCATATTTTAATTATTCGCCTGCCCGGCTCGGGCCAAGAGTGTGGCCAGCGCCCTTTGGCTTGCTCTTCCTTTTTTCAATAAATAATGCGCATAAAAAAAGCATCTCGTTATCGGAGATGCTT
>CALIAG010000388.1 GCA_938041325.1 uncultured Saprospiraceae bacterium
GAGTTACCAATGAAAAACAAAAACCTGTTGCCAATGTGAATTTGACTTTAGGAGCAGTGAATGGCCAATTCGAAAATTCCAAATCTTACACCGCTCCGAATTTATCTTATAAAGTATCCAAAAAGGCTAAGAAGAAAAACCGGATCAGTTCAAACCGTTGGTACGCAACAAACAATACGGCTAAACTAAATCGGACTTTATTGAAAAGATATGAAGTCGAAGACAAGACTTACTATAAATTACGCTTTCCTGAAAACGGCTATTACTTTCATTTAGATAGGATCACGGTTCAGGATACTTTCTACCAAGATGTTGCTCAGTTCTCTCCATTCTTAGTTCGAAGAGGAAATTTGGTCCCGATCTATTTGATTTTTTGCAATCGAGAATTGGTTTACTATCATGGAACGGACGATCAACTTCCTTATAGTTTCATTGGTCAAGATGGATACAATACAATTGAAATTCGGACCTACGATGCGACTTACAAGATTGATAGCGTAGAACTTAAGAATGGCTATAAGTTGGATTTCTCTATTGACTTGGACAAGTATGAATCCTCGGGACTCGCCTGGGATTTGGACATACAAAAATCTCATCAACCGAGTGCATGGACCGCTCAAGAAAAGAAGCTGATTAAAAGTTCAATTTTTATTTTTAAACCTTCGATGGTAGGAATCCATCAAATTTTTCAAGGGAATAAGGTGAGTATTTTAAAATCGCAAAACCCAAGATATCGCAATAGCAATCAAAAAAACCTTTTTTTAGGACCATTCAATACTAGAAATAATCTTAGCTATATCGCCCGGGATGGATTCAGCAATTTTTTTACATTTGAACCGGAGTTCATCTACTCGATATCTCCAGCGCGCGAGCGATTGTACCATTATCCTTGGAAAGAATTGGAGGTTAAAAAACTAAAGCGTTTTAATGAACCTAAGAAATTTGGAAAGCTGGTGGCTTCCCCTGCGCAGGTCAAAGCATATAGTTTAATTGAGCAAGCTTTTTCTTTTCAACCCAACAGCGTAGGAACTCAAAGAGGCAACGGCACATTTCAATATCAGCTTGAGACCAAAACTGTTTTATTGGGAACAGCCATCCGAAGAATAGGGGAAGAGTTTTCAATCTATGATCCGAAAACCACTCTTATTCACAACCTAACTCCTGGGGCATATGAGGTAGTCCTTATAGGAGCAAAAGGGAAGTATTTTTTATTTCCAATAGAAATTCGAAAAAATACATTAACATTTAGACAATTAAAGGAACCCGTTTTTCAAGAAGATGAAAACTTGGATTTGTACAAACAAATAATTGATGAAACAAAAACAGTAGATCCAAATAAAGGCAAAGACCTCAGCCAAATTATTAATAAAGGCAAAGAGCCGGCTTCTGTGAATTACAATTATGGAAGCAATGATATCTCTGGACTATTAACCGATGAAAACGGAGAAGGGCTCATTGGTGTATCGGTGGTGGTAAAGGGAACAACAATTGGAACGAGCACTGATATAGACGGTACTTTTACTTTGAAAGTTCCTTATGGGTCCTATCAATTGACATTCGCCTATTTAGGTTACCAAAGTCAAGAAATTAATGTGGAAGCTGGAATGCGAGATGTAGAAGTTGTCCTCGCAGAGGAGAAAATGCTATTGGATGAAGTGGTAGTAGTAGGCGCGAGTAGAATCAGTCAAAAAACGAAGTCATCCGCAATGACTATTTCTTCCCAAGAAATCAACAATTTGCCAACAAGGAATATTCATGCTATAGCGGGAAAGGTGGCAGGTCTTTCCACTTCCTTTGATTCGCGTGGTGAAATTAAAATTCGAGGTGCAAGATCGGGAGCAACTTTATATATCATCGATGGGATACCCGTTACCCAAGCTGACTTCGAAAAATTAAACCAAAAGGACATTAAGAAAATTGATTATCTCGATAAGAATCAAGTGCAATTAAAGTTTGGAGAAAATGCAGACAATGGCGCTTTAATCGCTTTTACTTTTAATAGAAAAAATCAAGACTTAGATTTGGAACCTGGCATTCAGCTAAGAAGAAATTTTAAAGATTATGCTTTCTGGCAACCAAACCTAGTCACCGATAAAAATGGCGAAAGCGAATTCGAAGTAATCCTCCCTGACAATACTACAGAATGGAAAACATTTGCTTTAGCTATGAATCGCAAGCAGTACGCTGGTGTTGCGAATGCTTCTTCTTTGGCTTATAAAAAATTGATGGCAACCCTCTCTCTTCCTCGGTTTTTAATTGAAGGAGATCGGACAGATGTGGTTGGAAAAACCTTGAACTATACAGAGGACAGTTTACTGATCCAAACTACATTTAAACGAGGAGAGGAGGTTTTAAAATCTCAAACATCCATTGTTGGAGAAGCGCTAATTGAAAAAATGAATCTTCAAGCAGAAGAGACTTTGGATTCTCTGGAGCTGACCTATTCTTTGCTTTTTGAAGAACCGGAAAGTGGAGCCTACGGAGATGGAGAACTGCGCAAAATTCCAGTATTGCCAAAAGGGGTAGAAGAGGTGATTGGAGGATTTTATGTGTTGGATAAAGATACCAGTTTTACGCTCAGCTTTGATCCTCAATATGGTCCGGTGAAAGTGCATGGGGAATTGAATTTTTTAAACCTTATGAAAGAAAGTCTATTCTATTTAAGAACTTATCCATATGGCTGCAATGAACAAATGGCGAGTAAACTTATGGCCAATTTGCTGCATAAAAAATTACGAACAGCTGAAGGGAAAACTGTCGATAATGAAAAGTTTATCTTAAAAGGAATACAAAAATTAACACAAAACCAGAATGGAGATGGTTCTTATGGATGGTGGCAAAATGGTCGACGAAATCTTTGGATGACCACTTACGTGCTAAGAGCCTTACATATGGCCAAAGGAATGGGCTACAAGGTTCCTGCTTTTGAAAAAGGCTTGAAATTCTTGACCAACAGCCTTGATGAAATGAAACCGCGTGATTTGTTGGATGCACTAGAACTCCTTGCAGAGATCGAACAGAATATGGATTATCAAGCGCAGCTTACGGTGCTAGATTCGATATTGAAAAAGCCATCTCTACATGAAAAGTTTACGATGATCAAAATCCGCCAAGCGGCGAAACTTCCTTACTCTTTGGATAGCTTGACCAAAACAATGAAAACCACTTTGTTGGGTGAAAAATATTGGACCGGTGAAAAATACCATTGGTACAATACCAATATTCAATTGAGCACTTTGGCCTTTGAAATTTTTAATAAAGCAGGAGAAAGTGATACGGCTTCAAAAATTAAACTGTACATCCTTCGCAACAGGTACCATAGACGTTGGGGAAATACCTATCAAACGACAAAAGTTTTATTGGCTTTGTTGGACACTGAATTTGGAAGTGTTGATTTAACAAAGAAAAGTTCTTCCGTCAAAGTAAACAACAAATTGCTATTTCAAAATGGCCGTGTAAGAGAAGATTTTTCGGTAACAAACAATGAAAAAATTACCATCGAAAATAAAGGAAAAGGGATCAGCTATTTGACTTGTTACCAAGAATATTGGAATCCAAATCCAGAACCTCTTGAAAAGTATTTTACAGTTAAAAGTCGTTTGATTCAAAAAGAAAAAACCACAGAGCATTTAGTTGCTGCAGAACCGACTATAATGGAAGTAACCGTCGATGTTGAACGATCTGCAGAATACGTTATGATCGAAGTTCCTATCCCTGCGGGATGTTCTTATGACAAAGATAAGAACGCAAGGTATCCGAGAAGAAGATATTCCAATCACGAAGTACATCGCGAATACTTCAAAAATAAAGTAGCCATCTTTTGTGAAAGACTTCCAGAAGGAAAACACACTTACACTTTCCATTTACAACCGCGCTACACTGGTCAGTACACGCTCAATCCCGCAAGAATTGAAGAGATGTATTTTCCTGTATTTTATGGGAACAATGAACTGAAGGAAGTTGAAATTTTGGAAGAATAGAATTTTATTAAGTGAAGAAAAAAGAGTGAACCATATAAGTAATATAAGAGCATATAAGTTTAACGCGGTCGATCGACTTCAATGAACTTAAATGGTAAAAAAAATAGAACGATTGGAATCAAAGCATCGAAAAAGAGATAGAACATGATTTATAAGATGAGAAAGATAATCAAGATGTACCATCCTGTACATCTTAAACATCCTGTTCAGACAAAATTCTAAGAACTTCTGTGTTCTTCTGTTACTACAGTGCCTGCCTGCTGTCAGGCAGGGTTCAATTGCGCTAGATCCTTCTGCTCTTATTTCAAAACGATACGTTGAAAATAGAATTATAAGTTTGATAAGAATTAAAACTATTTAATAAAGTAATTAAGCCTTATCGAAGTTAAAACAAGTTTCCCCCTCTTGAGGGGGACGGAAGGGGGTTTTCCTAGACGGTCCAATAAAAAA
>CALIAG010000389.1 GCA_938041325.1 uncultured Saprospiraceae bacterium
GCCTTATGGTGGGAGAGTAGGTCGCCGCCAACCCAATAAAAGCATATAAGCTTCGATCAGTAATGGTCGGAGCTTTTTGCATTTTATGAACTCTCAACTAAATCGAAAAACTATTTTTTCAAAGTTGTTGAATACCTATCCTGAATCTCTCCACTTTGTAAATAAGAAAGCTCTTATTGTATTGAAAGAGTAGCTTTGGAACCACTACAATAAAATTAAAACTTTGATCTGTAAATGGTCGAAGCTTTTTACGTTTAAGTGAAAAGGAAAGCAATGAGAAAACTGGTTTTATAAAAAAGAAGACCAGCACATAGGCCGCTTATATTCTTTTCCGAACAGTAGGTTATCAATTACGCTCAATTCTAATGCCTAATAAACGATTCACACGATGTAGGTAAGAATGAAATATAATGTGATTGGTGCGCAACTCCATCCGAGCCACGCACGATGGTGCAATACGGATGTGCAGAATTTCAATGAGAAGAGTGTGAATATTAGATTAGAAATAACCAGCTTAAGGACAAGGCTCCGTTAAATAAAAAAAGCCCATCAAGTTATCCTTGACGGGCTGTGAATTTTAATTGCTTTTGTTTCACAGGGCGAAACAAACTACAACTTATGGAATACTATCTTTTTAAAAGATCTCGTATTTCTCCTAACAATTCTTCTTGCGTAGGACCTGCAGGCTCTTCTGGTGCTGGAGGATTGGCTTTGTTGTACGATCTTACAATCAAGAACAAAACAAAAGCTATAATCAAGAAATTGATTATAGTGTTGATCCATTTACCATAGCTAATAGCTACTTCAGGAGTTGCTGCTTGCACAGTAGTTTCACCATCCATGATTGCATCGCTACCTGCTCTCATAACGTATTTCATTTCTGCAAAATCCACATCGCCCATAGCAAGACCAATAGGTGGCATTAATACATCATTTGTGAAGGAGCTTACAACAGTACCGAATGCACCTGCAATTAGAACTGCAACTGCAAGATCAAGTACGTTTCCCTTCATGATAAAGTCCTTAAATTCTTGTAACATAAGTAGAGATTTTTAAAGTTGGTTATGTAATTATGTTTCCCAAATGTTTTGACGAATATAGTTAAAAATGTCACTATATATTTTCAATTTACAAAATGATTTTCTTTTGAGAGAGGATATAAGTCATAGAAAGTCAATCATTTAAACTATAAATAATTAAAACATTTAGATTGAACAATAAGCATTAAAGGTTAACCTGCACTGTTTTTATAGGAAGAAATAAAAAAAGCCATCCTTTTGCAAGAATGGCTTTTAAAGCGAAAAGTATTTTTAATTTATTTTACACCCGCATCAAGTCTGATTTTGTTCAAAGCAGATCCAGCTTTTACCCAATCAATTTGAGCTTGATTATAAGTATGATTTACTTTGAATTTGTCCTTGCTTCCATCACTGTGGTGTAAGGTAACAGTTAGTGGCTCTCCAGGAGCAAATTTACTTAGCGTTGTAATATCTACAGCATCGTCTTGTCTAACCTTGTCGTAGTCTTTAGGGTTTGCAAAAGTTAAAGCCAACATTCCTTGCTTCTTAAGGTTTGTTTCGTGAATTCTAGCAAACGATTTTACGATCACAGCATTTACTCCTAAGAATCTAGGTTCCATTGCTGCATGCTCTCTACTTGAACCTTCTCCTAAATTCTCTTCACCAAATACAACAGTACCAATTCCTTTCTTTTGATACTTTCTAGCCGAATCTGGAACCTTCATGTATTTTCCAGTTTCCATATTTAATACCTGGTTTGGCGTATCGTTAAAAGCATTGATTGCACCAATGTAACAGTTATTAGAAATGTTCTCAAGGTGACCACGGTATTTCAACCAAGGACCAGCCATAGAAATATGATCAGTAGTACATTTGCCTTTGGCTTTAATCAAAATTCTCATTCCTTTGAGGTCTTTTTGTTTGATAGCAACAAAAGGAGTAAGCAATTGGAGACGATCAGATTTTTTAGCAACTTTTACGTTTATTTTACTTCCGTCTTCAGCTGGTGCTTCAAAACCAGCATCTTTCACGTCGAATCCTTTTGGAGGCAACTCAACTCCTTTGGGAGGGCTCAACTTGACTTTCTTCCCATCTTTGTTGACAAGTTTGTCTGTTAATGGATTGAAGGTTAAATCTCCTGCAATAGATAAAGCTGTTACGATCTCCGGAGAGGCAACAAAAGCATGAGTCATTGGATTTCCATCATTCCTTTTCGTAAAGTTTCTATTAAAAGAAGTAATAATAGAATTCTTTTTATTAGGATCTTTTGTATGTCTGGCCCATTGTCCAATGCATGGTCCACAGGCATTGGCTAACACCATTCCGCCCATTTCTTTAAAAGCATCCAATAAACCATCTCTTTCAACAGTAAATCTAATTTGTTCAGATCCCGGAGTTACCGTAAATTCTGATTTTACTTTTAATTTCTTTTTCACCGCTTGTTTAGCCAATGAAGCTGCTCTGTCCAAATCTTCATATGAAGAGTTGGTACAAGATCCAATTAGTCCTACTTCAAGTTTCTGAGGATAGTCATTGTCTTTTACTGCTTGAGCAAACTTCGAGATAGGCCAAGCTAAATCTGGTGTATACGGTCCGTTTATATGAGGCTCTAGTTTAGATAAGTTGATTTCTATAACTTGATCAAAATATTTTTCCGGTTCTCGGTAACATTCTGGGTCACCAGTCAAATGTTTTTTGACCTTGTCAGCTAATTTTGCTACGTCTGCTCTTCCAGTCGCTTCCAAATATCTTTTCATAGATGGATCATAACCGAATGTTGAAGTAGTCGCACCAATCTCTGCTCCCATGTTACAGATAGTACCTTTTCCTGTACAAGACAATCGTTTTGCACCTGGACCAAAGTATTCAACAATAGCTCCTGTTCCTCCTTTAACGGTAAGGATACCTGCTACTTTAAGAATAACATCTTTAGAAGAAGTCCATCCGGATAAAGTTCCTGTTAATTTTACTCCAATAAGTTTTGGCATTTTTAATTCCCAAGGCATATCAGCCATTACGTCAACAGCATCAGCGCCACCAACTCCAATTGCGATCATACCCAATCCACCACCATTTGGTGTATGTGAATCTGTACCAATCATCATACCTCCAGGAAAAGCATAATTTTCCAAAACAATCTGGTGAATGATACCAGCACCTGGTTTCCAAAAGCCTAATCCATATTTGTCAGAAACAGCGGCAAGGAAATCGTATACTTCCGAGTTTACTTTATTGGCAACTTGCAAATCTTTTTTCGCACCAACTTCTGCTTGTATCAAGTGATCACAATGAACAGTAGAAGGAACAGCTACTTTATTTTTGCCTGCCATCATAAATTGCAAAAGGGCCATTTGAGCTGTTGCATCTTGCATAGCAACTCTGTCTGGAGCAAAAAAGACATAGTCTTTTCCTCTATTAAATTTTTTGAGACGAGACTCTTTATGTAAGTGACTGTAAAGAATTTTTTCTGAAAGAGTTAAGGGACGTTTTAACCTTTTTTGAACCTTTTCAATCTTTCCAGGTAAAGCTTCGTAATGAGCTTTAATCATTTCTATGTCGAATGCCATGTATAAGGAGATTTATTATGAGATAAATGGAGGACAAATTTAATATAAAAACTTATTATAATCTTTCTAAATAACAATCTAATACGCAGTAGAGTTGCTGCGGTTGCGATTTTAAAGGAGAAGTGTACCAGAAAGGACTGACTTTTCTAGAGAAAAGAATAATTCTTTCTTAAATAAAAAAGCAAGACTTCTATTTTTCTGCTCGTTCGATCAACCTTCCAGAAATCGTTAAGAAATCCTTTTCTGTGATAATACCAACTAGTTCTTTCCCTTTTACAACGGGTAAACAACCCGTTTTACTATTTTTCATTTTATTCATTGCATCAAGTATAGTGGCATCTGGATCTATTGTTTCAGGGTTTTTGATCATGATGTCTTTGACCATAGTCGCTTTTTTGCTCAATTTGCTATTTCTAATCAAATGTCTGAGCAAAACCCTAGAGGTAACCAAACCAACTATATTCCCTTTCGTATCTTCCACAGGGGTGTATCTGATTCGTTTCCAATCCATCATTTCCGCAACCAGTTCTATGATATCGTCTTTTTGAACGGTGAACAAATCCGTTACCATGAATTCTTCTACTTTCAATGCATCTGGTTTATATTCCTGTAAATCTGTTAATTCAGGCAATTTCCATAGATGACCCGGAATGCCTTTTCTTTGGTTTTTGACAATTGAAGCGGTTAGAATGGTTAGCGCTTCGTCTTTATTCGTTTCTTCTGCTAGCTTGGTAAAAGCTCTTAATTGCCAACGTGCACCATTCATATGCTTTTTGGAACGATCGAGAATTATGTTTAAATATTTATCAACATCTGATTTGGCGACTTTTCTACTCAACAATCCTTTTCTTGCTATAGGCACTAATTCTTTTACTAATTCGCAAGCAGTAACCTTTCTATCTTTAAACCAAGTGAATTTCGAATCGATTCCATATCGGGCAGCCTTTCCAAAATTATCCCTTATATCTGCAAAAGAAATCAACTTTGTGATGTCTTTATATTGGTTTGCCATTCCGATCATTAGCCCAATCCAAAAGGCTGCGTTTGCAATTTCATCGATGACGGTTGGGCCAGAAGGCAGAACTCTATTTTCAATTCTGAGATGAGGTTGCCCATTAGGACTTATTCCATAGCAAGGTCTATTCCAACGGTAAACCGTAGAATTATGGACTTGCAAAGCTCGAAGGTGTGGTGTTTTCCCTTTAGAAACCATGTCAATAGAATCTTCTTTTACGTCACCACTTATCAGTACTCTAAATCTTGCTACATCTTCTTTGTAAATTTCAAGTATTGAATCTTTCAACCAATCATTTCCAAAATTTACTCTTGGGCTTCTTTCCCGCATATGATCCATTGTACTTCTTGTATCCAAAGCTTGTTGGAACAATGCGATTCTGCTTTCATGCCATAATCTTTTTCCAAAAACAATTGGCGAGTTAGCTGCGATGGCCATCACTGGTGCAGCAAGTGTTTGAGCTATATTATAGTATTGTACAAAATCTTTTGGTGCAATTTGCAGATGCACTTGAAAACTGGTGTTGCAAGCTTCCAATAATGGAGAATCATGTCTTACCAACAATTCATCAATTCCCAATAATCTTAATTCATAACTAGATCCAATTAACTGTTGATTTATAGACTCCATTAAAGCTTTATATCTTCTCTTTGGAGTAAGGTTGTGCATTCCTAAATGGAATTTTCTTAAAGTTGGCAAAATCCCCGTCAGGATATAATCAGCATCTAAGCCTTTTAATTTTTTTGAAATACGGTTAAGGTTAGTTTGAATTTCGGATTCCATTTGGCTAAAACATTTGCCCTTAAGAACCCTAGGAGTTTGATTGGTTTCTAAATTAAATCTTGCCAATTCAGTTTCGCACCAATCATAGTTTTTCATTTTTTCCAAAGCTTGGGTAGCAATTGGAGCAGGCTTATAAGTTTTGTTATGAACAAGACACATTTCTTGTTCTGCACCAATTCGAGTGATATTTTTTTCAAACCAATCGTTATTGATCATATGTTCTAAAGCCTGGACGTCATTCAATAAAAGCTTTATGAATTTTTGCATTTCAGCATTAGAAGATACCAGAGATACTTTTTGTTCGCCCATTATAGAAAAGATAAATTATGATGGATAGATGAATGATATTCTTTGCCTAAATTGAGATAGGCAGGTAATTAAGTGATCAATATCTTCGTCAAGATAAGGACAGTCAATCCGTTAAATATACAGAATAAAATATTCTGAAAAAACAATTTTACGCAAAACAACCGTTATAGATTCAGGTCAATGTCAGAGTCGGTTTATTTAAATCTGAATTTCTGTACTTTTGCAAAATAGATGTAGACCTGCTTTTGTAAAAAGAGGGTTATTAAAACCATAATTTCAACACATGAATAAGCTATTGTACTTTTGCGTTTTTATCTTCCTCTTTTCCGCTTGCGGAAATGATGAGAATTTGTTGTTTGAAATGCCTTATCAAGTTGAATTTGAAATACCAGCTGGGTTGAATACCATTGATGAGCATGTATTTGAAGTAAATAATATCCCAACAAATGCAGATTCGATATTCAGCTTTTATGGGTATGAAAAAGATGCAATACTTAGAATAGATCCGGGAATTGCCAACCTTTCAGCAATCTTTTCTAATTCCAATTATGGTTTTATTCGGGAAGCAGCTATAGAGATATTCAATGATGATAATGAAAGAGGAAAGGAAGTTTTTTTTAGAATAGAAATACCAAGAAATATTGGAAGTCAAATGAGTTTAGCAGCAACTTTGGTTGATGCACAGGAGTTTTTAAAACAAGATAAATTCAATATCCGGTTAATTTTAGATACCCGAGAGTTGAGTTCTGAATTTATACAAACTAGAATTCAATTTAACTTTCGGGTATTAGGAGAATAAAGGCGGAACAACTAAATAAAAAAGGCCGATTACTTTATTAGTAACCGGCCTTTTTTGTTTTAATGTTTTCTTATCCTTTTAAGATATATCCATCTAAATAAGGTTGAACAATAGTTTGCAAAACAGACAAAGACAACGCTTTTGCTTCTGTAGCTTTGAAATCTTTATCCATAAAGAAATCTTCTAAAAGCACTTGGCTTTGAAAATAAGAAAGTTTTAATGCTTCAACCATCTTCGAGTGAACAGGATCTTTGGCAGACCATTCGTTTATACCTTCCCAAAAAACAGCATCCCATTGCAACATCCATCTTCTTTCATCATCGCTTAATTTACTTGGGCTTAAGAATAGTTTAGCACGTTTTGCATTTGAAGCATTGATTAAAGACTCTTTGGATTTAAGGCCTTTATCCATATCCATTGCCACCGTTTTTAAAACTTTTATTTCTTCCCAGTTATCAAACTTATCACAAAGTTCAATGTCATAATTTTTAGCTTTATCAAACGCTCGTGAAGTCTCGATTGGATGTCGTTCGAATAACCAACAAGGGACTTTAATTTTTTCTTTATCTACAGAATGAATGAAAGCAATGTGTTGAATTACTTGGCTGACATTTTCATAAGAATAAGTCGCTTCAGGATCAAAAGGCAATCCATGATTGGTCTTTCCCGCAAATGATTCCTGAATAGCTCTGTTCATCAAACTGTTTACCTTTTGGCGATTCGATTCCGCCATAAATATTTTATAAGCTCGATACGCTTTCGCAATAGGAACTTTAGATCCTGTCAAACCTTGAATAGCAGCTTCCGGATTATTCGGCAAGTTTGAAATGTAATGTTGAGTGATATTTGCAGGAGCTTTTTCTGTAAATTCATTTGCCATTTTACTTAGCAAAAAGTATTTCTGATACGGCTTGCTGTCATTTTTAGCTTGTAAATAAGCAGCACTAGTTCCATTGCCATACAAGCCATCAATTGACCCTTTATAGGTACCTTTTACTTTTAATATTTTTTGCAACTCAAGAGCAGACTTCCGTTTTACATTTTTACGGATGGTCGGCATTCCTAATTTAGAAGCAGGGCGAAAAGACTCAAGTGGTTTTTCTATCATCACAGGTTCGCCCATCGGAGGACTAACATTTGGAGATTTTGCTGTCAACACATCATCGCCATATGATGTCGGAATATCACTAGGGACATTGCTCCTTTCCTCATAGGAAGTTGGAACATCCTTGTTTACTGGAATGGCAGTAGGAATAATAACTTTCGCTTCATTAAAAGCTACGACACTAGGAGCCGTGATCGGACCACCTGTTTCAAAGTTACCTACTCGATGTAGACGCATCTTATTTACTTTTTTTACAAAGGCATCTTTAAAACCCATATTTCTTAATGCAACCAAACGCTGTTCTGCCTCTTGGGTATGCATGAATGGACCCGTTACCAATTTTACTGCATTATTGTGAAGGACAGCATAAAGCGGACCTGCTTTGATGTATTCTTGCCAATTGATATCGTCTTGGACGAGCTTCGTTTCAATTTGAATGAAATGTTCTTCTTGTTGATCGGACAAAGTCCTGCGAGTTACGTAGGCATCCGGATAACCTTTTGCGTGAATGGTAAGCAATGTTTGATTGGCTGCTGATTCGCTTTGAAATTCTCCCAAATAGATTTGTAATAAATTATTGGGCATTTTATCAGCGTAGATGTATCCAATATTGCGAATGTTTGCAAAATCTTGAATATTGCTGTTTACGAATGCACCAACATGAATCGTAAATCTATTTTCATTTTGAGCAAAACTGCTTGTGGTTATGGAAATAAGCAGTAGCATTAAGAAAAGCTTTTGTAATTGTTGCATAGTGTTTTATGTTAAATATTTCCATTATATAACGCAAATATAATATAACCTGTTATGCAGAACAAAATTTTTTGACCTTATTCTCTTGATAATGAGACTTATGTTGTCGTTTGATTACAATTTTAGTTAAATGTCTAGGGAGGCTAAAAGGAGTAGAAAATTGAATTTTAGAGGTAAAATCGACTGATTTAAGTGAAATGTTTCAGCATTATAATCTCTTTTTCCGTCAATTTGCGGAAGCGACCTCGTGCTATATCTTTTAAGATCAAGCCTGCGTAATAGGTTCTATCCAATCGCACAACTTTATACCCAAGATGTTGGAAGATTCTTCGGACAATCCTATTTCGTCCAATATGAATTTCTATTCCAACTTCATTTTTTCTTCCGTGCGCGTGGCTAATTCCATCTACTGGCGCTAATCCATCCTCAAGCTCCAGACCTTTTCGTATTTTTTCTAGTTCAGCTTTAGAAATATCTTTATCTAAAACCACGTGGTAGACCTTGTTCATTTCATAACTGGGATGGGATAATTTTTTAGCCAAATCACCATCGTTGGTTAATAATAAAAGGCCCGTAGTGTCTCGATCCAATCTTCCGACTGGGTAAACTCTTTCTTTGATTTTTTCACCAACAATATCCATCACCGTAGGCCTGCCTCGGTCATCAGTAACGGTTGTGATAATTCCTTTTGGTTTGTTTAAGATGACATAAATGTAATCGACAATAGGTTGGATCACCTTACCTCGGAATTTAACTACATCATTTTCAAGGACACGGTGGCCAGGAGCATCAATAACGATTCCGTTTACTTTTACCAATCCTTGTTGAATGAATTCGTCTGCTTTTCTTCGTGCGCATATTCCAGAGTTAGCGACATACTTATTCAGCCTAGTTCCCTTAGCTGGGTCTGGTTTTTCAGAATGAAGCTTTTTGCTTTTTTCTTTTTTGGAGGCAACACCTTTGAATGGTTTCTTTTCGTACTTCTTCATTATTGGCTTATTTCTGCATTGCAAAGATACAGCTATTTTTTAACAGCCTGTTTGAAAGAAGCGATGCAAATATCTGAAGGGATAAATTTTAAAATGGAATATCATCGTCATTCATTTTAGAAGGACGCGTGATGATATTTGAAGCAGCGCCAGAAGTGAGCGCGTCAGTTAATTCATTGAAGTTCGGATCATCAAGATTCGTGAACTTAGCGAAGCGATCTGTAAACTTCAGTTTTACGGTATCCAGTGCTCCATTTCTATGTTTGGCAACGATTATTTCACCAATTCCTTTCAAGGATTGACCTTCTTCGTCTTCGAGAATTTGATAATACTCTGGACGATAAATAAAGGAAACAATATCTGCATCCTGCTCAATTGCTCCAGATTCCCGAAGATCAGATAGCATAGGTCTTTTAGATCCGCCCCGAGTCTCAACTGCTCTACTTAATTGAGACAAGGCAATTACAGGAACGTTGAGCTCTTTGGCTAGACCTTTGAGCGCTCTAGATATTGCACTAATTTCTTGCTCCCGGTTGCCGTTTTTACTATCACCACCACCAGTCATCAATTGCAAATAGTCAATGACGATCATTTGGATGTCATGTTGCATTTTTAGTCGACGACATTTTGCACGCAATTCAAAAACATTGATACCTGGAGTATCATCAATAAAAATTGGAACCTCGCTCATTTTTTCAATAGCAGATTGCAATTGTTGCCATTCGTAATCTTCCAATTTTCCTGACCTCAATTTACTACCAGAAATTTCTGCTTCCATCGAAATGAGTCTTTGTACCAATTGTACATTAGACATCTCCAGCGAGAATATAGCAACACCTTTATTGAAATCCATCGCAGCATTACGAGCAAGAGCAAGAGTAAAACTCGTTTTACCCATACCTGGTCGAGCTGCAATAATAATAAGGTCAGACCCTTGCCAACCCGACGTCAAACGGTCAAGCTCTGTGAAGCCTGTAGGAACACCGGTCAGTCCGTCTTCTTTTTGAGATAATTCTTCCAACATTTTCATTGCACGAGAAGTCAGTGTTCCCATACTTTCAACTCCCTTACTCAAGTTTTGTTGAGTAATGTCAAACAAGCCTTGTTCTGCTTGATCTAGTAATGAAAATACATCTGTTGTATCTTCAAAAGCATCTTTGATAACTTTAGTTGAAACTCGAATTAATTCTCTTTGAATGTGTTTTTGAGCGATGATTCTCGCGTGGAATTCTATGTTCGCTGCTGATGCAACTCGATTGGTCAGTTCTACTAAATAAAAAGGACCTCCAACCTTATCAATATCTCCATTTCTCTTGCACTGTTCATCAACAGTAAGTAAATCTACAGGTTGAGATTTTTCAAAAAGCGCCATCATCGCTTTGTAAATCAACTGATGCGCTTCTTTATAAAAACTAGAAGGTTTTAGTATATCCAAAACAATAGGCAAGGCGTCCTTGTCCAACATAATAGCACCGAGAACCGCTTCCTCCAAAGGAACGGCTTGTGGTTGGACTTTTCCCATCGAATAAGTAGAAAGATCTGTTTCTTCTGATTTTTGTCGATAAGGAGTGAATTTTTTTGCCGGCTTATTGACTTCAGACATAGTGATTCATTTCTTGTTTGCTCAAAGTATTTGTTTAGAATTCTAACCCGGGATGGTGTGTTTTACACAAAGCTAAGGCGAAAATCTTAGTTTAAATAATCCGACTCATGTACGGGTTATCCACAGATGTTGGTAAATGTTAGTAATACTGTTGGTAACCTGTTAATTAACGGATTTTTAATAAAAAAAAGGTTAATTCAAAGGGCAAATAACGTATTTTGGTTGTTATTAAATATGTGAATAACTTCCCCCTTTTGATTCAGTATTTATCGAAAAAAGGAAAGGATTGTATTAAATATAAACAAAATGTTTTAAAAAGTCAAAATAAGGGTTGGAAAAGCTTAGTTTAATTCAGTAAGCCGTTTTTTTACTTCGCTGACAACGTTATTCTGCAAGTCGATTGCATTTCTAGTATTGTCTTGTTCAATTACATTGGTTTCAATATTAGCTTCTGCTTTCTGAATTCGAGCTTTGGCCAGTTCTATTTCACGATGATACCGTTCGTTATCTCTTTCCAGCCTTTTGAGCGTGGTCGCTAGTCTTTTTAAATTATCTTCTTCTTTGTCCAATTCAATTTTCGTGCTTTCTTTGGCGACGAAAAGAGCAAAGCGCATTAAAAACTTTTCTGCTTCAGTGAATTGCTCTGGATGAGTTTCTGATGATAAATATGCACCACCCATATCTACCCACATATTTAAATATACATTATTACTAGCACCAGTTGAAGCACAATAAAGGTCAATAGTATTGCTTCCTCCAATAGCTACAATCTCTGCATCATCCGTAAAAAGCTCTCCCTTCCTGCCTAATTTTTTGGTCTTACCACCATAAGGTTTGATGTATTTTTTCCATAATTTTTCTACAAATGCTTCGTCTGCATTAGGTAGCTCCAATACGAGTGCAGGGTTAAGTCCATTGGTCATAGACTTAATTTCTTCACTTATTTGGCCCGATGTTGGGTTTAATAATAGAATGAACATAAAAATAAAGGTAGAAATCAAGCTCCTCATAGATGAGATTTTATATATTTGAAAAATAATTTCGAATACGATGACGTTTGTTCTCTAACACTCTTGAAAAAAATCTTATTTGTAAAGGTTTGTAAGTCTGGGCTTTTCATATTAAATTAAGTACAAACCAAAAATTTAGCCAATTTCCTAAAATCCGTTTTGCCTCTATTTCATTAACGCAAATCTTAATTGCACAGTATTTGTACTCTAATGCTGATAAATAGAGTATAGCTAATTTATTTAAAATACGCTATAAATGATACGTTTAAAAACAATTTTTGTGCTTCTTTTATGCACAATGTCGACCTTTATGTTTGCCCAGTCGAAAGATTTGAAGAAAGCTGATGCTTTGTACAAACTGAATAAGTTTGCCGAAGCCATCCCTATTTTCGAATCCGCCATTCAAGAGAAAGCAAGTCTTTCCACAGAATCTAAACTGGCAAAATGCTATTTCATGTTAAACAAAATGGACGAAGCAGAGCAGCTTTATTCCAAAATTGTTAAAAATGACAAAGCTAAAGCAATAACCTATTTTAATTATGGGGAAACGCTTATGTCTAAGTCGAAATATGAAGAGGCAAAGCTTTGGTTCAAAAGATATCTTAAAGAAAAGCCAAATGACCTGAATGCTAAAACGAAGTTATTGGCCTGTGATATGGTCAAAAACATCCAACCTTATTTCGAAGGCGTAAACATTGAAATTTATCCTTACAATTCTGAATTTGATGATACGGCTCCTGTTTTCCATAACAATGAATTGATTTTTGCCTCAGACCGCAAAACTGGTGTAAAGTTACTTAAGCAAAAATCAGGATGGACGGGAAGAGATTATATAAGCGTTTATTCAAGCGTGAAGGACGGATCTGGTGAATATACAGAACCATCAACAGTCTCTAAATTCAATAGCGTAAATAAGAATACTGGCTCAGTTAGTTTTAGCAAGGACGGTAAAAAAGCTTATTTCACAAGGAATGGTGACGTAGCGAATAAGAAAAATGAATATACGATGCAGCTGTATGAAGCTGAATCTGACGATGGAGTAAAGTGGAAAAATGTTAAGCAAATGGATATTTGCAGAGTGGAATACAACTACATGCATCCTTCCTTATCTCCAGACGGTAAAAAGTTGTTTTTTGTTTCTGACAAAGCAGGAGGCCAAGGTGGAACGGATATTTATTACTCAGAAAGAAATGGAGATAAATGGGGCAAGCCTCAAAATATTGGTTCCATAATTAATACAGAAGGAAATGAAGGTTTTCCATTTTTAGGATCCGAATCAAAACTATATTTTAGTTCGAAAGGACATGTTGGATATGGTGGATTTGATATTTTTTATTCTGAACAGAAAAGTAGCGGACTTTGGAAAAAACCAATAAACATAGGCAAGCCAATCAATAGTTCAGTAGATGATATTTCTTTATTTCTTTTAAAAGATGAAAATGGCGGATTCTTTACTTCATCAAGAGAAGGTGGAGATGACGACGTTTTTGAATTTTCATTCTCAGGAATAAATTCTGAAGTAGCAAATGGGTCTTCTTATCAATATGATGATGAAGATGCAGATCAATCCATTTTCGATGACGAACCAGAAGTGATTGTTCAACAAGAAGCTCCTAAGGAAGTTGTCGAGGAACGTCCGAAGACCTATTCTGAAATTTTGGCAATGCAAAAAGAAGGCAAAGTCGCCCCTCCAAAAGAAAGTAAAATAAAAGAAGAAGTAGTCATAGAACAACCAGTTGTGGAATCCGAACCTATTGTTGAAATGGTTGAGGAGGAAATTGTGCAAGAGGTGAAAGTTCCTTCACCTGTTTTAAAAGTAGAGGAACCAGCAATAGAGAAACCAATAATTGAAGAGCCAGTAATAGAAATTTCTGAGGATATAGTAGAGGTTGAAAAAGAAGAGATTATTGAGGAGATTAAAGTTGAAGAAGTTAAAGCACCTGTAATTCCGGTTAGAGAAGATGTTATTGAAATTGAAGAAGAACTAGAAACAGAGATGGAAGGTGAATTTGACGAAGTCATTGAAACTCCTTCTAAATCAGAATTAGTCGGTCAACCGGAGTTAATAGAAGATATTCCTTCTCGGGCTACGGAACCAGTTGAAACGGAAATCGTCAAAGAAGTAGTTATGCCGACTACAGCAGTTATAGAAACCGTTGTTGAGGAAGAAATTGATGAAATCATTGAACCAGAACCAATCCGTTTTGAAACTAAAAACAATGAATCGGCATCAAAGATTGTATCCGATGATGATTTGCTTGTTAATAAAGTCTCAGAACCCGAACCTGTGTTTACTGCAGAAGAAGAGGTTGAGGAGATGGTGGTAGAAAAATCAAAGGAAATAGTTAAGCCTAATCCATTGAATGTTCCACGATCGGATGTATATGTTAAAGAGAATGGAGTAGGAGTCATGGCCGAGAGTTTAAAAGGAGGAAGTTTATTGGTAGGAAGTACCTATAAAGTTACAGGCGCTAATTATTCTTTTAATAAAACTGAAGTACCACAGAGTCTGACCGTTGAGTTGGATAAGTTAGCCATAATTCTAGCGGGGAATTCCCAAATTGCTGTTGAACTGGTAGGTCATACTGCAAGCTTTGGGCAAAGTGATAAAAACCTTCAATTGTCAATTGATCGAGCGAAAATTGCTAGAGACTATTTGATGAATAAAGGTGTTTCAGGCGATCAAATTACCTTTAATGGTTTTGGCGAAAGTATGCTGGTGAATAAATGTATAGACGGTGTGCTTTGTTCTTTGGAAGAACATAAAGAAAATGAAAGATTAGAAATAGTGATTACCCGCAGTAAATAGAGGGTTAGACTTCAAGACGGTAGATTTTTAGACGGGAGACTTCTAGATGTTAGACTTTTAGACTAAAATAGAACCCTCTAGCGTCTAAAAATCTAACCGTCTAACGTCTCCATCTAATCTACGGAAGAAGTATGCACAACGCTTTTTCCATGAGCTGGAATTGTGCTGGGATCCCACCTATATATTCTCCATCAACCTCTAGGTCGACCTTGTCCTCTTCCCATTTTTCAATATGAATAAGTTTGGTTTTATACGCAGTAACTGCTTTGAGTTTGTGTACTGTTCCATTGTATAATCGGAAGGTATTTAAAACGATTTTTGTTTTTGAAACGTTCCCGAATAAAGTCAAAGCAAAAAATCCGTCATTTGCAACCGCATGTGGAACGGTCTGCATGCCTCCTCCAGAGTATTTGCAAATTCCAATGTTTATAGAATAGAATTGGGAACGTACATATTCATCGTTAAAACGAACAGTAGCTTTTTGAGCTTTGTAAGAAATTAAACTTGATAAGAGTTGAATAAGGTAAGTGATTTTTGAAGGGAAAAAGGATTTTGTTTTAGTATGAGATTTAACCAAATAGGCATCATAGGCCAAGCCAGCCACATTAGCGAAATACCGTTCTTGAAGTTTTCCATCCTTGTGAAATTTAACGAGTCCCACGTCTTGGTATCCCAGATTGTTTTTCTTTAAGTACTTTATCCAGGAAGAAATATCACGAGGTATTTTATGTGTTTTTATCCAGTCGTTCCCTGTGCCCATTGAGAGCAACGTGTATTGGATATCACGAGATGGAACCGTTGTCTGGGTTAAAATTCCGTTTATAATTTCGTTGTTCGTACCATCGCCACCAATGCCAATGATTTTTCTAAAACCATTCTTTATGGCTTTTTGAACTAAAAGGATTGCCTCTTCTTTTCTATTGGTAAAAATAATTTCAAAATCAACCGCAGCTTCGATTAAGTATTGTTGAATCGAAGGCCATTTTTTTTCCACTTTACCTCCACCAGCGGCAGGATTGGCTATAATGTACCAGGTATTATTGGTGTTCAAAAAACTCTTTTTAGTAAACTAATTGTGAATTATCTAGTATTTAAGTACAAATGCGATTAACTGAGAAAAGGTCAAAATCGGCGTTTTATCGAATTTTAATAGAAAGCTATATAAATTAAGGGAAAATATGAGGATTAAAGTATATTTTCCCAGCCAAATCCACTACTAACTAAATGGGAAATATACTTGAACTAAAATCGGTTCGAAAGACTTACCAGGATCATGTTGCTGTAAATGATGTAAGTTTTAACATACCTAAGAATTGCATCTTCGGATTACTTGGTCCAAACGGTGCAGGAAAAACTTCTTTGATAAGAATCATTACTACGATCACGAGAGCAGATTCAGGATCCGTGATCCTTGATGGAGAAAAACTAAGTTCCCATCATCCATCCGTCATTGGTTATATGCCTGAAGAAAGAGGGCTTTATAAGAAGATGAAAGTTGGAGAACACCTTATCTATCTGGCCCGACTAAAAGGCCTTTCTAAAAAAGACGCAAAATCAAAAATAGACCATTGGTTGGTTAAATTCGGCATAACAGATTGGTGGGATAAGAAAGTGGAAGAGCTTTCGAAAGGTATGCAGCAAAAAATTCAATTCATTTGCACTGTTGTCCACGAACCGAAATTATTGATTCTTGATGAACCCTTTTCTGGCCTTGATCCATTGAATACCAACTTGATAAAAGATGAAATAAAAGAGCTGAAAGAAAAAGGAACAAGCATTATTTTTTCTACTCACCGTATGGAACAGGTAGAACAAATCTGTGAGCATATTGTATTGATCAATGCCGGACAAAATGTTTTGCAAGGCGAAGTGAATGAGGTTAGACATCAATTCAAAGAGAATCTTTTTGAGTTTGAATTTTCTGGAACATTGCCCGATTTTATTGCTAACGAATATGAAGTGATCAGTGTTGATTCTGGAAAAGTGATATTTAAACTCGAAGATGATCAACAGTCAAATCTCATTTTAAAGCGCTTAATTGATGCTGGCGTTTATATACAATCGTATAAAGAGATTCTGCCAAGCCTGAATGAAATATTTATTAAACAGGTGAATGAAAAAAGTTAGATTGATTTTTGAAAATCAATACAATTCCTTCAAACTACTTAGTGGTCTAAACAAAAAATAATGGACAAACTTTGGTTAATCATAAAGAGAGAATATTTGACTCGGGTGAAGAAAAGGTCATTTATTATCACAACTCTAGTAACTCCTCTAGCAATACTTTTATTTATGTTGGTTGTTGGAGTTATCTTTTCTTATGAAGGAGATGAGTCCAAAAAATTCGCTGTGATTGATGAGTCAGGTATATTGACCGTTCGGGACGGCAATGATCTTCGCAGAAGGATAGGCGATAAGCAGAAAATGAATACAAGGATTTATTTCAAATATCCCAAAACATCCTTAAGTGAATTGATGGACAATTTTGATAAAGAGGAGTACGATGGCATTATTGTATTGCCGTCTATTCAAAATTTGAAAACGAAAAACTATGAAATATTCTATTATTCTGATAACCAACTCAATATTGAAATAAATTATACACTGGAGCAATTGCTTGCTAGAGGCATACGGGATTATAAGATTGAAAAGTTTGGGATGAATAAGGATGATTTAAAAAACCTGGAAACCAAAGTTAACCTTGAACCCAAACCCATATCAGATAAAGGCGAAGATGCTTCCAAATTAACTTCTATAGTAGCAGCAAGTATTGGTGGTTTTATGGGCTTTATCATGTACTTAGCAGTCTTTATTTACGGAATGATGGTCATGCGAAGTGTGATGGAAGAAAAGACAAACCGGATAGTGGAGATTATGATATCGAGTGTAAAACCGTTTCAATTGATGTTAGGTAAAATCATTGGAGTCGGTGGAGTTGGTTTGACTCAACTGGCGATCTGGGCAATTCTAATTCCAATAATAACATTAGCAGGAACACTGCTTTTTGGCTATCAACCTCCGCAGGCAGAATTAGCGGCGGGAATGCCAGAAATGATGGATCCAGAAGATGCACAAATAATGGCATTAGCTGCGTTTGAAGAGTTCCGAAGACAGAATTGGCTCTTGATTGTCCCTGTATTCTTAATCTTTTTTGTAGGCGGATATTTACTTTATAGTTCCTTGTTTGCAGCGGTTGGTTCTGCAATGAGTGATGACTATGCAGAAAGCCAAGCGCTGACTATTCCGATTACCATTCCTGTGGTTCTCGCTTTTTATATTATGATCGTTGCGGTCCGATCTCCGGATAGTAGTTTAGCCGTTTTTGCCTCGATATTCCCATTGTTCTCTCCAATAGTGATGCCCGCTCGATTGGCTTTTGGTCCACCGTTTTGGCAAGTGGCCTTATCAATTGTTTTGTTAATAGCCACAGCAATTTTGTTTGTTTGGATAACAGCAAAAATATATCGAGTAGGAATATTAATGTATGGGAAGAAAGTTTCTCTCAAAGAATTGGGGAAATGGATTTTTTATAAGGAATAATAGTAAACACAAACTCATACGACTATTGAATTCGGAAATAGTATTTGACTATTGACAATTATCAGGGAATACCCTGATAGTTGTAGTTGTAAATTTTGCTTAGTTTTGTATTAAGTTCTCCAATAAGTGATTGATCCAAAATAAGTTACAACTCAGGAGAGAACTCAACGATAGCCAGCCACACAAAATTCCCTTAGATTATTTTTAACCAAAAAATAAGAGTGAAATTCCTTTGCTCACAAAACCCTTAAAATTCAAAAAACAATGAAAATTCTTAAATTAATTTTCCCTGTCTTAATTCTGTTGTTGCTCGCACAAAATTCTAATGCACAGGATATTCTGAATAGAACAAAGAACCGAGCAAAATATAGAACGCAGAATAAAGTTGACAATGAAATTGATAAGACCATAGACGAAGGATTGGATGCGATTGGCGGCTTATTTAAAAAGAA
>CALIAG010000390.1 GCA_938041325.1 uncultured Saprospiraceae bacterium
CTTGCACTACTGGTTTCATCCTATAGGGTGAAATCTGGATGCGAAAAAGAAAATATTTATCAAAAACAAATGACTGAATTTTCTATAACTCAAAATAATTGACAAAACAAACCTCAGTATACTTTTGCCCCATTTTGGAAGCAAAATAAATTAAGGCTTTCTACTTTTGAATGATTTTCTTCTTTAGGTGGCTATTTGTGGTTTAGTTTTTTCCCGAAAGTTTTTACTATTTTGAAAAAAAAATACACCTTGTGGCCTAAGTAGAAGATAATTCGAAATGGACTTCGTTATTAAAATAGATTTAATTTGAAAGGTATAATTATCAAGTTTGGTTTGTTATCAGTGGCTTTATTGGCTTTGGTGAAAGTGAGTAAATACACCTATCTAACGCACCGCCTTTCCGAAGAAGCTTGGTTCAGTCTTTTTGCATTGGTCTTTTTGATTTTTGGCTATTTCGTCTCTAAGATAATTTTCAAAAAGGCAGAAGAAAAACCACTTGTCAGTTCTGTTGGAAGTCCTACAATGGCGCAGGAAGCCTCTGCCATTGATGAAAAGCAGAAAGATAAACTCGGAATAAGCAAGCGAGAATATGAAGTCCTCCAACAAATTTCGAACGGCTTGTCTAATCAAGAAATCGCCAAAACTTTATTCATTTCAGAAAGTACGGTAAAGAGCCATGTTTCCAATCTTTTGGTGAAATTGGATGCTAAGCGGCGAACTCAAGCGGTTAAAAAAGCAAAGGAACTGAAAATCATTCGGTAGGTAAATCATATTTGTAATTCTAGTTTCGGGAAGAAAAAGGTTTACCATATAACGAATGTAAGAACCTATCCGACTACTACGGTCGTCCGACTTCAATGAACTTAAATTTCTTACATGGTTCAAAATAAAAACTACACGATTCACCATTTAAGAACCAACACTTTTTTAACTGCAGTACCCATACATTTCCAGGATAAATGAGATTTTTCAAAAACAACACTCCAACTTTAGTACGATTTTTACTCCATTGCACTCAATTGGCACTTTAGTACTAGCCGTTTTACACACAAATCCCCCAAATTGCAGTCATTCGTTAATCAATAAACTTTAAACTTATGAAAAGCTCCATTTTAAAAAACGGTCTTCTTGCATGTGCAGTACTCTTAGGCGTTATCTTACTTTCCGAATTGTTTTTCAGCGAAATGACTATCGAGAATTTCAGGAAACAGGAAATATTTGGTTACTCAGCAATCCTATTGTCTACCATTTTTGTTTTCCTTGGGATCAAACAATATCGAGATAACGAGGGACAAGGCAATATCACTTTTCTAAAAGCTTTAATGGTTGGTATCGGAATTACAGCAATTCCTTCCTTGGCTTTTGGCCTTTACAATTTGATTTATGTAGAATTCATCAATCCGGAATTTATGGATGCTTATTTCGCGATGAGTTTGGAAGCCGGAAAGGAAGGAAAGACGGCCGAAGAATATGCCGCTTTTGTTGCAGAGCAGAATGCTTCTAAGGATGCTTTTCAAAGCCCTGTCATTCAATTTTTTGCCATGTTTATCACTGTATTCCTAGTGGGGTTGATTGTTTCGATTCTGTCTTCTTTGGTTTTAAAAAGAGCAGAATAAGATTAATCCATCTAATGTTTAATGCTCCATCGATAATTGAAGTTTTTTAGTAAAATTTAGCTTAGTTTTGCAGAAAATAATCAAATAGAAATGACAGGAGTATTAAAGGATTTACAACCGAAAGCCTTATGGCAAAATTTTGATAAACTGAACGCTGTACCTCGACCTTCAAAAAAGGAAGAACGCGTGATTGCTTTTATCGTTGACTTTGGAAAAGGCTTGGGACTAAAAACAGTCGTTGATCAAACTGGCAATGTTATCATTTCAAAACCAGCGACCAAAGGAATGGAAAAATGCTTGCCTATTGTTTTGCAAAGTCACTTGGATATGGTTCATCAAAAAAACAATGGAACCAAATTCGATTTTGACAAAGAAGGCATCAAAATGTTTGTTGATGGTGATTGGGTCAAAGCAAAAGGCACTACGCTCGGTGCAGACAACGGAATTGGCGTCGCAACGATAATGGCCGTTTTAGAATCCAAAAAAATTGCTCACCCGGCTTTGGAAGCACTTTTTACCATTGACGAAGAAACAGGCATGACCGGAGCTATGGAACTCAAACCCAAAATGTTGAAGGGGAAGATCATGCTGAACTTGGACACCGAAGACGATGATGAGTTGACGATTGGTTGTGCTGGAGGAATTGACGTGACTGCCAAAGGAAAGTATACAGAATCAAGAGCAGGTAAGAATCTAAAATTTTATATCCTGACGATAAATGGTTTGAATGGTGGACATTCAGGAATGGATATTCACAAAGGATTGGGCAACGCGAATAAATTGATGAATCGAGTTTTGTTTGGAGCAAGTAATGATTTTGCTTTGCGGATCAGCCGAATCGATGGAGGAGGATTGCGAAATGCCATTCCAAGAGAATCCGTTGCAACAATAGCTGTTCCGGTTAAAAATGAAAAAGCGTTTAAAAAATATTTGAAAGAGATTTCAAAAGTATTTTCAGCGGAACATGAAAATGTAGACAGCAATCTCAAAATAAGTATGAAAGCAAATAAGCTTGGCGGGAAGTTGCTTGCAAAAGATTTTCAATCTGCTTTGCTTCGTTCTTTATATGCTTGTCCAAATGGGATTTATAGAATGTGTCCGGATATTCCGGGCTTGGTTCAAACTTCCAATAACCTAGCAAGAGTTTTGGTGGAGAACGGGACTTTCGAAATACTTTGCTTGACCAGAAGTTCAGTGGACAGTGAAAAAGCAGATCTTTTCAACGCGATCAAAAGTACCTTCGAATTATTGGGCGCAAAGGTAACTGCTGATGGATCTTATCCAGGTTGGACGCCAAATCGCAACGCTAAGATTGTAAAAGTGATGGATGATTTGTATACGAAATTATTCAAAGAGAAAGCTTCTGTGAATGCATGCCACGCGGGTTTGGAATGTGGAATTTTAGGACAGAATTATCCAGATATGGAAATGATATCTTTCGGACCGAATATTCGTGGAGCGCACTCGCCAGATGAGAAAGTGCAAATCAGTTCGGTACAGAAATTTTGGAAATTTTTTACAGAGACGTTGAAACGAATTCCTGAAAAGTAAAAAGGGGCTTTGATTTTTTTTGTAAGAACAGGATTTATAAGATGTTTAAGATGGACAGGATAACACGAAAGCACGAATCTTGAATATCTGGTTTATCTTATAAATCGTGTTCTACCTTCTTTTTTGTAAGAACAGGATTTATAAGATGTTTAAGATGAACAGGATGATACGAAAGAACGAATCCTGACTATCTTTCTTATCTCATAAATCGTGTTCTACCTTCTTTGTTTGAACACGATGTTTAAGATGAACAGGATAACACGAAAGCACGAACCTTGAATATCTGGTTTATCTTATAAATCATGTTCTCACAACTCTTCCCGATCGTCCGACTTTTAATCCTTCACAATCTTAGCCACTTTAAAACCTTCTACTTTTAAAAAATAGATTCCAGCATTAAGCGCGGTAAGATCAACAGTAGATTTTTCACCAACTACATCAATCACCTCTGTTTTTATCAAATGGCCTAAAGAAGAATAAAGTTGAAGGATTTTTTC
This sequence comes from uncultured Saprospiraceae bacterium, assembly GCA_938041325.1. GTDB lineage: Bacteria > Bacteroidota > Bacteroidia > Chitinophagales > Saprospiraceae > CALIAG01. The sequence continues at coordinate 3,665 of CALIAG010000390.1, forward strand.
ACCTTGTTGTTTTTCATTCTTAAACTGAATGCTAATTTGATCGTTGAAAGGATTAGGAGAAACGTCTAAATCTTTTTGATCAATATTTATCTGCGTTGTCGAAACAGTTTGCTCAAGAACATACTCGTGGAATTCATATTCTGCCCGTTGAGGATCCAGCATCATTGCATCTGCATTTTGAGCACGGATGTAGTATTTTACTTCGTCTTCTAAATCCATATAAGGAACAAAAGCACCGTACACGCCATCGCCAGATAAGCCATCCTCATGCATGCCATCATCAAACATTTCAATAGCTTGAAAATGGGAAGCGTATTCACTTTTTGTAACCATTAAATCAACACTAGTTGCATTTTCAATGAAGGCGGTAATAGCGATCTGCTCGCCAGCTTGAGGAGATTCTGAACTCTGATTCACTTGCATGATCACAGGTGCAACTGC
>CALIAG010000391.1 GCA_938041325.1 uncultured Saprospiraceae bacterium
TCCAATGGGAATGAGGTCAAATTATCACATGGACGAGGGAAGTTTTCAGCTTCTTCAAACATTGGCATTCTATTGAAAGTGCCATCCATATTAAATCGACGCCCATGATAGCCACAGGTCAAGTTTCTGTTTTTCCCAGGATGATGAACTAAAATATTTCCACGGTGGGTGCAGACATTTGACAAACACCTCAAACTACCCTTTTCATCTTTGACAAGTAGTAAAGGCTCTGAAAGGAAATGGTCGAGTAAAACAAACGGATAAGTATACCCATTAAAAGGAAGTGAGGTTTCATCTCCAATCCATTGCCATGATTTGGTAAAAATCTTTTCTTTCAACTCTTCAAAAACATTCGGATCTTTGTAGAAGGAAGAAGGAAGCGTTTCTGCTTTTTTGATATCAGGATCTATAAAAAATCGTTTTGCCATTGCGATGTTTTAATCTTTTTTTAACCAAACGTAAAAAGGTATTCCACTCATTACCAGTAGGAAGCCCCAAAATACAACATCAGCTCCACATCCTACAATAATCCACATCGTAAATAAAAAGGAAAGAAAGGCAACAAACAGTTTTGAATTCTTGTCTTTTTCTTTTTTCTGAAACAGAAAGAGAGCATAACTTGCAGTTGAAAACAAGTAAGGCATCAAGACTGAAAGGGTGGACAGTAACATCATAAAAGTAAACGTTTCCACCAGACTTTTCGAATAGTTGCACATCATCAAAAGGGAAGCCAATACACTCGAAATAAGAATACCGTATATGGGAGAATTATTGGAATTGACTTTGCCAAATATCTTTGGAAAAAGCTGATCATTTGATGCAGCCATAGGAATCTGTCCTTGTATTAAAATCCAACCATTTAGCGCACCTAAGGTAGACACCACTGCTCCTAGTGCAACTATTTTCCGGCCAGTCTCGCCCCACAAGACCGCTGCAGCATCAGCAAATGGTGCGGAAGATTCTGATAAAATTTCTGAAGGAATAAGACTGATTACAACAATATAACTGCCGACATATGTGAGGATAGCAATCCCTGTTCCAGTCATTGTCGCCTTTCTTACAACCTCTTGCGAATTTTCAATTTTGGAACTTGGAATGGTTGCACTTTCAATTCCTAAAAAGGCAAAGAAGGTCATTGTCACTGTTGAGGTTAAAGTCGACCAATTCGAATCTTGGCTTAAATTAAATGCTGGAAAATGAGTTTGCTCTACACTCATTAAATAAAGTATTCCAAAAATCGTCAGGAAAACTATTGGAATCACTTTCAATATTGTGGTAAGCAATTGAACAATTCCTATTGTCTTTATTGGTTTCGTGTTAATCCAAGACAAAAGCCAAATAAAAAATAGTCCAGCAATTATTGCGGATAATCCATTGGCACTAAGAATCGGAAAAAACACACCAAGGTAGCCTACTAGTGCAACTGCAATAGCTGCATTCGTACACCAAATAGAAATCCAATATGACCAAGCTACAAGGAAAGCTGGAAAGGCGCCTAGTTTTAATTTTGTAAAAGCATATGGCCCGCCCGTTAGATTGGGAGCAAACCGATTCAAGTTGCCAAAAACAATCGATAATAAAACTGCACCAAGAGCTGAAAAAATCCATCCAAGGATAGAAATACTTCCATAGATGGCTAAGGATGCAGGCAAAAGAAAAATTCCTGAACCAATCATATTCCCCAATACAAGAGCCGTACTTGACCAAAAACCGATTTTATTTTCTTTCACAATTAAGACAAGTCTTTATTCATTTAATTCTAAAGATTAACCTTTCTTACAAACGAAGCTACAAATTTCTAATAAAGCATTATCATTTGAAGCCATTCTTCTTATTTTGTCAATCTTTTAAAGTCAGCAAGATTAAACTCAATTGATATGAAAAAATTATTGGCAGAAATCCGTCAATGCAATATTTGTGCTTCGGAATTAGAGTTTGGTCCTAGGCCTGTACTAGCTGCTGATTCCAAAAGCAAGATCGCCATCATCGGACAAGCTCCTGGTTCAATTGTCCATAGAACGGGCATTCCTTGGGATGATAAAAGTGGAGAAAATTTAAGAAATTGGATGGGCATCAACAATGAACAATTCTACGATCCTAAAAATATTGCAATCATACCAATGGGCTTTTGCTATCCCGGGAAAGGCAAATCAGGAGATCTTCCGCCCAGGAAAGAATGTGCACCGCAGTGGCATGACACCATTTTGAAAGAACTGAAAAATATCAAACTGGTTTTGCTAATTGGAAGTTATGCTCAAAATTATTATTTAAAAGAAGCTAAAAAAAGGACCTTGACAGAAACCGTTAAAAATTTCAAAGCCTATATGCCGGAGTATTTTGTATTGCCACATCCGTCCCCAAGAAACAATATCTGGCAAGCTAAAAACCCTTGGTTTAAAGAAGAGGTTTTACCTGGACTTAAACGAAAAGTAAAAACTATTTTGAAGTAAAACTTCGCTTATATACCGTCCGGCTTTTATAAAAAAAGAATAAGTGAATATAAATATTTATTCAAAAAAAGGAAATTTTAAGTAGAAGGTTGTTCCTACGTTTTGTGTAGAATCAATTGTAATTTCTCCTTGATGGTAGTCCATAATTCTTTTACATAAGGCTAAACCAATACCGCTGCCTTCGTATTTTCCAATTGGATTCAATTTGCTAAATAAATCGAATATCTTTTCATGATACGAAGGATCAATTCCAATCCCATTATCTTTGATTTGAAATTCGATCCAACCTTGATTTATTTTTGAAGAAATCGTGATAACAGGTTTTCTCTTTAAGTCTACAAACTTAATTGCATTCGAGATTATATTTTGGAAGAGTTGAATTATCTGTGTTTTATTTCCTTTAATCTGATTCAGGTTTTCAAAATTCAATTCTACATTTTTTGCTTGAATAGAAGATGCTAGATTGGCTTTTATTAAAAGCAAAGTATCATTCATATTAAGTTGCAAAATCTCACTTTTTGAAACTCTAGAAATACGACTATAGGTCAACAAACCTTGCAGTAAATTCGTCATCCTTTTGGCTGCACCTACAGCAAAATCAAAGTACTCTTTTGAGGTCGAAGACAAGTTTTGTTCTTTGCGCGTTATCAATTGTAAATAACTTGTGATGGTCCGCAAGGGTTCTTGCAAATCATGAGAAGCAGCATATGCAAAACTCTCTAAATCTTGATTAGAACGTTGGAGTTTTTCGACGACAATTTGAAGTGCTTCTGTCTTAATTTTGACTTCCGCTTCAAGGTCCTTTTGATAATTTTTCAACTTTTGATCAGCGTAGATGAACTTTAACTTATTGGCTGCAATAGCCGCGATTGTATTTAAAATTACGAGATGTTGGTCGGTATAAAAACCTACTTTACTGTGCTCTGAATCAATAACTCCTAAAAGTTCTCCTTCATGATAAATGGGCACTGCAATCTCAGATAATCTATGCGAATCATCTATAATATAACGCTCATCTTGTCTCGTATCGAAAACTATTTCTGCTGCACCTGTTTCTGCAACAGTTCCAACGATACCTATCCCTAGCGGTATTTTGATTGGATTTTTAATATCGAGATTATGTGGGTTTTTAGGTCCATGTGCTGCACGTTGTATTAAACAGTTTTGTTCTTTGTCGTAGAGATAGACGACACAATCCTCAAAATTCATTTTTGCAACAACCTGTTTGGCAATTCCCCAAACAACTTCATCAACTGTTGTCAAATGCATCACCTGAAAAGTAAAGTTATTGATGATTTCAAGGTACTTTTCTTTCCACTTTAGTGCTAAATATTTTTGGTGTAGAACTTCGAATTCGTTTTTTGCTGTTATAGTCCCCATTAAATTTCAACGATTATGTGACAGATTACGAAAATATATTTATCATATATTTCCAAATTTTTAAGTCTGTTGTGTGATGTTTTATAGAGATCTTGTAAAAAGGAATGAAAGAAACATACGAATAAGTATTACTATGTCAATCTTTCCTAGTCGAATTATAATACTGATTATCTATGTTTTAGATATTAACTAATATAGGAATGTGTTATAAAGCTATTTTCTTCTTACTCCTTAAAAATACGATCAATTGGAGTTAAAAAGTAGAAAGGTTTTTAACTTTAATGACATAGAAAATTAACGTATTCAAAATCAAACAAAGATTAAATATTTATTTTCATCAAGTTATAAGAACAATATCCTACAGGAATTTCCACAATTAAATTTGCTCTCTTATCTTTAGTTAAACAATCTACTCCTCATGCAAAAATCAACTTTTCTATTTTTGATCTTTTCCGCACTAGCTTTTGGTAAAACACATGCTCAAAAAACGCAAAAACCCATTTTACACGCTAAACATTGGATGGCGATAACTGGAAAGCCACTCGGTGCCACGGCCGGGGCTAAAATATTCAACCAAGGTGGAAATGCAATTGATGCTTCTTGTGCAATGCTTGCCGCAACTTGTACAATGTGGGATGTATTGAGTTGGGGTGGAGAAACACAAGCATTAATCTACAACCCCAATACGGGAAAAGTAATTGGCATCAATGCATTGGGCGTTGCCCCCACCGGCGCGACAGCAGAATTTTTCAAATCCAAAGGCATGAAATATCCTCCTCCACATGGCATTTTATCTTCTGTTACTCCTGGGACACCTGGCGGTTTAATGACCATGTTGGCAGAATATGGAACGATGAGTTTGAAGGAAGTTCTGGCTCCAGCTATTGAAATGGCAGAGGGTTATCCGATGGAGGCCGACGCCATACGACGTATTCAAAAGGAAAAAGAAAAAATTAAACAATGGCCTTACTCCAAAAAGGTCTTTTTGACGAACCTCGGAAAAGGAGAACATGAAGCGCCATATGAAGGGGAGATTTTTAAACAAGAAGATCTCAAGAAAACATTGGAGAAATTAGTAGAGGCAGAATCAAAAGCGCTCGCATTGGGTAAGTCCCGAGAAGAAGCGATTATGGCTGCTTATGATAGATTCTACAAAGGAGATATTGCAGATGAATTGGTAAGGAGTACACAAGAGCAAGGTGGCCAAATCACAAAAAAGGATTTAGCAGACTGGAAGGTCTATATTGAAGAACCAGAAAAAATAAATTACAAAGGAATTGATGTTTATAAATTAACCTCATGGGTACAAGGTCCTGTTTTGCTTCAAGCCCTAAATATGATTGAGGAGCTGGATATCAAAAGCATGAAATACAATACTTCTGAATATTTACATGTCTTGTATCAAGTCATGAATATGTGTTTTGCTGACCGTGATTTTTATTATGGAGATCCCTACTTCGAACCTAAAGAACCCATGAAAGGCCTCCTTTCCAAAGAATATGCAAAGCATAGATTGAAAGAAATTAATTTTAAACAAAATGACAAAAAGGTAAAGCCGGGTGATCCCTACCCTTTTCAATCTGGTACCAATCCATTTTTAAAATACCTTGAAAACTGGAATAAAGACATTTCAAGCAATGAACCAATAAAGCATGATCCCTTGAATTCTTTTCCAGACGAGACTTTCTACACTGGCACCACGTCTATCCAAGCTGCAGATAAAGAAGGCTGGGTGGTCTCCATCACACCTAGTGGAGGTTGGATCCCTGCTGTCATCGCAGGCAGGACTGGCGTTGGACTGAGCCAAAGGGCCCAAAGTTTCGTTATTGACCCCGCCGAAAATCCTTATAATGTTATCGAACCGGGCAAAAGGCCGAGAGCTACTTTAACTCCGAGTATGGCCTTAAAAGATGGGAAGCCTTTCGTTTCATTTGCAGTGCAAGGCGGTGATAGCCAAGATCAAAACTCTTTACAGTTCTTTCTTAATATGGTTGAATTTGAAATGAATGTTCAGGAAGCAGTAGAAGCCGCTAATATGAATAGTTTTCAGATGCGTGGCTCCTTCGCCAATCATGAAACCAAACCGGGGCAAATGCTTATTCATGAAAGCACTCCTCCTTGGACTCGAAAAGAGCTGCTGAAAATGGGTTATAAATTAGAAGTATTGCCTAGGACTTCTGGACCTCTGAATGCAATCTTTTTTGACTGGAAACAAGGATCAATGTGGGGCGGAGCGAGTAATCATGGGGATGATTATGGTATTGGCTGGTAAGAAGTTTAGAATCTAATTACAAACTATTATTGGATTTTGATGTTTAGAATTTGTAACAATGCAATTCCACCAAAATGAAGAATATTCTGCCTTTTTTGTTCTTAAGCGTTTTTTGTTTTTCGCTTCAATCTCAGACTTTGATCACCTTTAAAGTAGAAGACTTACCAAATGTTGAAGGAAAATCAGTTGGCATTAGAGGCAATATTCCTCCGCTTAATTGGGGGAATTCTTTATTGCTCACTAAAACAAAGGAAGGTTTTCAAACAGAACTAAGTTTCAGTGATTCAATCCAAACCTTAGAATTCAAATTTGTCATTGAAGAAAAAGGGAAAGAAGTGGTCTGGGAAACCAATGAAAACAGAGTTCTGAAAATTGAAGACACCAAACCTATTCTATCCGAAAGCAAATGGTCGATAGAAGAAGCAGTAGATATTAATTCATTAAAACTTTTAAGTGTCCAAGAATTACAAGAGGATTATCTTTTGATGGAGAAAATGGTTTTGGAAATTCTACCAGGAACTTACCGCTACAATGACAAAGCAAGTATCCAAAAAGCTTTGGCAGAACTTAAAGAAAAATTCCAGCAACCTTTGAGTTATGGACAAGCCTACCTCGCCCTTGCAAAACTAACAGGAAGTATAAAATGCGATCATACCCAAGTGGGATTGAATAACCAAAACAAAGTTATCAATTCGATCATTCATTACCAGAAAGATAAATTGCCTTTTACTTTTTTATGGCTTGAAGATAAAATGATTGTGGATTACAATGTTTCGAATTCTAATCAAATCAAACGAGGTACCCGTATTTTGAAAATCAATGACATTGAAGTAGAAGAAATTAGAAAGACCATGCTGCCTTATATTGCAGCTGATGGATCCACAGATCAAAATAGGATATTCAAAATGCAAGTGGATGGTTATGATTTTAGGTACAATGCTTTTGATGTTTTGTTTCCATTACTCTATCCTTTTAAAGGCGATTCTATAAGCATCGAATTTCAGAATCATAAAGAAATGTCAATTTCGTCAAATCACTTAAAGACTTTAACCAGAGAGGAACGATTCAAAAAACTGATTAAAAAATATCCTGATTTTCCAAAGTCGAGGGATGATCTTTGGGATTTAAAAATCATCGATTCTAACACTGCTCTTTTATCCTTGAATTCTTTTGGATTATTAGGTTGGAAATCAATGACGATCGATTATAAAGAATTTCTGGCAACATCATTTGAAAAAATGAGAACGCAAAAAATCGAAAAATTAGTAATCGACATTCGTAAAAACATGGGTGGCAATGATGAAATTAAGGACGAGTTATTTAGCTATTTGATCCCTAAAACTAAAAGCAACTTTGAAAGAGAAGGAAGATCTCGTTACCAATCATTTCCTAAGGATTTAAGACCACATGTAAAGACTTGGGGAGATGAACCTTGGTTTTTCGAGCTAAAACCCGATCGGGAGGATGTTGAAAAGGGGTATTATATTTTCGAAAACAATTTTAATCGAAAAAAACGCAAACTAAAAAAGAACGCTTTCCAAGGAAAGGTATTCATGCTTTGTAGTGCCGCCAACACTTCTCTTGCATTTTACACTGCATATCAATTTAAGCAAGAGCAGATTGGAGAATTAATCGGTGAGGAAACTGGTGGAAATTTGAATGATATCAATGGTGGTCAAATCTTATTTTTCACGCTTCCTAATTCTCAAATCGAGATAGATTGTCCAATTATGGGAGGTTTTTCTTTAAAAAAGGCCACAGATTCAGGTGTCGTTCCCGATGTAATTATTCCTTTTACTCTAGAAGATCTAATCAATAACAATGACCCTCATTTGAACTATACTAAGGGCAAAAGTTTTAAATAACTGTTCCTGACTTATAAAATTTTTATCAAATTTTAGAAAACTTCGTGCATCTTATACAAACACCTCGCGTATAATTAGTAAATCCCATTGCTTAATGGTCTGAACTTTGATGAATTCAAAGTCAGAACCCGGTATTAAAATACATTGAAACCATAACCATTGAAAAGCAACAAATACAATACTAATCAGTTTATTCCAAAATTGATTCTCTTTACTTGGACTATTGTTTTTTTATCAATAGGGACATCTCTTTATTCTCAAAATAAAATTGATCTTTTCCAAGAACAGTTAAAAGAAACCAAAGCTCCTGAAACTAGGGCTCGTTTGCTTTTGGATATTTCAGACCAATTTTTTTACTCCAATTCAGATTCTTCTCTGCACTACTCCATTCAAGCACTCAAATTAATTGAAGATCATTCTATTAAAAATGATTCCTTATTGGCAGAAACCCAATTTTGTATAGGAAGTGTATATTGCTGGTTAGAAGATACTGTTAGAGGATTTTACCACATAGATAAGTCAATAAAAATTGCCGAAAAAACTCCATACAAAAATCTTTTGGTAAGCTGCTACCATGACAAAGGAATGGCCTACAGTAGAATGGGCGCTTTTGATAAATCAATGGAGTTGTTCCAAATCAATAGAAAGATGGCTTATAAGGACAATGATACCATGGATATCTATTCCTGCAATAATAATATTGGTATCATTTATCTTGACTTAAAGGCATTTGACAAAGCAGAACCTTATTTTAGAGAAAATTATTCTTTCGCCAAACAAATGGGTGCCCAACATGAGATTGCAATCTCTCTTTCTAATTTGGGAGATGCAGCATATGGAAAGAAAGATTATAAAAAAGCAATTCAATACCAAAAACGGGCAAATGCAATAGCAGATTCTCTCGATTTAAAATTTGGAGTGATGCACACTTATCATAAACTTGCAAAGGCTTATGATAAAACAGGAATGATAGAGCTTTCCTTATTATATGCGCAAAATTCCTATATTCTTGCCAAAGAACTCGCTCAAAAACCAGAAATAAGGTTAGCTGCAATTACTATAGCCAATTCACTTAACAATCAAAAAAAATATACAGAAGCTATTGTTAAGGTTGAAGAAGCATTGGCATTGCTTGATACCTTGGGATCAAAAGAAACGAATTCAAAAATATACAAAGTAGCAGCTAACAGCTATCAAGGAATTGGTGATTTAGATAATGCCATTTTATATTTAGAGAAATATGAGAAAGAAAGAGATTTTATATTTGATCAAGAAAGAACTAAAGTTTTCGCAGAGATAGACATTCAATATCAAACGCAAAAAAAAGAAAAGGAAAATGTTTTTCTAAAATCGGAACAGTTAAAAAACGAAACGATTATTCGTCAAAGAACTCTGATTGCTATTTTAATAAGCTTAGGGCTGCTGCTTCTTTCTATTCTAACATTATTCCTGTTTTCAAGAATGCAACACAAGAAAGAGAATTTCATGTTATTAGAACAAAGAGTTGAAGAGCGAACTGCACATTTAAATACGACCAATAAAAAACTTGAAAAAGCAAATGAAGAGCTGGAAAGTTTTGCTTATATCGCTTCACATGACCTCAAGGAGCCTTTGAGAAATATTTCTAGATTTTCGGGGTTAATAAAACAGAGAATCAAAACTGGTAAAATTGAATCTTTAGAAGAATATCTTGAATATATTATTGTGAATGTAAAACAAATGAATGCCCTAATCGAAGACATACTTTCTTTTTCTAAAATCGACAAGTTCAATGCAACCAAAATGGTTCCATTACAGGATGTTATTCAAAACGTAAAGCAGGAACTAGAGAGTGTTTTAAATGAGAAGAATGCGGTAATCAATTACAACCATAACAAAATTAATGAGTTTCAAAAAAGTATTTTAGTCCCAAATCAGCTTTCTTTGGTATTTAAGAATTTAATTGAAAATGGCATTAAATACAACGAAAGTTCCTTGCCAGTAATCAATATAAACTACCATCAAAATAATCAAATGGCAGTCTTTTCAATCAAAGACAACGGAATCGGGATTGCAGAACCTTTTCACGATCAAATATTTGAAATGTTTAAAAGACTTCACAATCGAAGCGAATACAATGGTTCTGGAATTGGCTTGGCCATTTGTAAAAAAACAATTGAAAATCTGGATGGAGAAATTTTGTTGAGAAGCGAAGAAGGCAAAGGTTCTATTTTTGAATTTTCGCTGCCATTAGAAAAAGTTGAATTCAAAATTCCGACTTCTTATACATTGAATTAAATATTCCAGCTATATTTGTTCCAAATCTCAAATATATGCATACTACAAATTACTATAATTCCTTTATCGAAATCGCCGAAGACTGCCCTACTACAATCGGTGAAATCCCTCCTGTAAAAGCAGATAAAAAAACTGTTGCGAATCTTCAATTCGAAATGATATTGGACAATCCATATAAGTTCACATCAGATGAAATTCTTTTCTCTGTCTTTGCAACACGCAAAGGTTTTGGTAAAAACGAGCTGAAAGAAGAAAAAGAAAAATACTTTTCAAAAGGTCAACCTTGTTTCCGCGCATCTCCTTTAACAAAGCGATATGGCTGGGGTATCCACAGTGATGAAAATGGTAAAGTAGCCATGTACGCTGTTGAAAGCAAAGCCTATAAAGCATTTTTAAAAGACGAGAAAATTAAGAAAACAAAAGCCATGCGTTCCAAGCGAAAATAAGGCATTATCAAGTATTCTTTCTAATCAAATTTCAAAAATTGAATCTCCTTTTCATTTGTAGTAAAAACGAATGGCGCAGTAAAACCGCTGAAACCATTTTTAAAAATAAAAATGGGATATCTGTCAAATCTGCTGGCACTTCTAAAACAGCGAGAATTAAAGTAAGCAGCAAATTACTTCAATGGGCGGATAGCATTTTCGTAATGGAAGATCACCATAAAAAACGCATCAAACAATCTTTTGCGGAAGCTCTTGGGAATAAAGAAATTTTCGTTCTGCACATTCCTGATGAATACAAATACATGGATCCAGAATTAATTGAACAACTGGAAGATGTATATGATTTTCATTTCAATTAAAAAACGAAATAATCTCCTTTCTTCTTTTCCCCTTAATACATCGGCCTATACTTCAATTCTCTTATTGCGTTATTAAAAAATATTTTATCTTTAAAAAAATTCACTCTCTAAAACAACCACTATGAAATCATACCGGGACAATGGCGCTATCGGTGCCTTACTAGATGAATATGAAAAAGCTGTCATCGAACTTCAATCCCTTATTAAGAATATCAGCGAAACAAAATTGGTGACGATCGCTGACTCGACAACCAAGGATCCTGATTGCATTTCTATCCAAACCATTCTCACACATGTCGTCCGTTCAGGATATAATTATGTAGTGGAAATACGAAAACATCAAGGTGAAGCGCTTCAAAAAAAAGTTGTTCCTCTTATGCAATCTAGCTCGGAATATGAGCAAGCTTTAAAAGACATGTTTGAATACAACGTACAGCTTTTTGAAGATTATCCAGCTATTCAATTAGAAGAAAAAGATCCTTCAAAGAAAATAACGGTAAGTTGGAAACAACAATTCGATGTTGAACAATTATTGGAACATGCTATAGTTCATATTCTCCGACACCGAAGGCAAATTGAAAGGTTTTTGATCAAGCTAGATTAATACTTTGTCTAAAAAACAAGCCTAACTTAAAAGCTCTTTTTTAAATCGGAAAATAAATATTACTTTGTTACTCACAAAGGCAATCAAGTAACACAATGATCCAATCCTATAAAAAGAAAACTGTTTTAGAAGAAAAATACGATGTAATAATCATCGGAACAGGAATTGGAAGTTTAACAGCGGGTGCATTGCTTGCCAAAGAGGGCAAGAAGGTATTGCTAGTCGAACGCCATTATACCGCTGGTGGCTTCACCCATATTTTCAAAAGAAAAGGATATGAATGGGATGTAGGAATCCATTACATCGGAGATGTTCAACGTCCGAATAGTGCGATCAAACGCATCTTTGACTACATCTCGAATAATAAGTTGAAATGGGCGGACATGGGTGATGTTTATGATCGAATAATCATTGGTGATAAAGAATATGATTTTGTAAAAGGAGTGGGAAACTTCAAAGCAAAATTAATAGAATATTTTCCGGAAGAGGAATTGGCCATTGAGGAATATGTGCGGCAGGTTTTTGCGGCCAACAAAGCGATGGGTGGTTACTACCGAGACAAAGTAATGCCCAATCTTTTTAGTGTTTTCTTCGGAAACTATATGAGGAAAAACTATTTAAAATATTCTGACCGAACTACTTATGAGGTTTTAAGCGCACTAACCGATAATCAAGAACTAATCAAAGTTTTGTCTGGCCAATATGGTGATTATGGTTTACCCCCCAAACAAAGCAGTTTTGCAATGCACGCATCTGTCGCGCGACACTATTTTAACGGCGGTAGTTTCCCCATTGGAGGCTCTTCTCAAATCGTTGAAACCATTGATCCTGTAATCGAATCTGCCAAAGGAACGATCTTAATCAGTGCAGAAGTCGAACAATTGATTATTGAAAACAATAGAGCGAAAGGCATTAAAATGAAAGATGGCAAAACCTTTCTTGCAGAAACTATTATCAGTGGAGCTGGCATTTTTAATACCTATGAAAAGATGATGCCAAAGGAAATAAAAGCGAAACACAACTTTGATAGCTCGTTGACCAAAATCAAACCCTCAGTCTCTCATTCCTGCTTATATATTGGACTTAAGGGATCACCTGAAGATTTGAACTTGCCTAAAACCAATCTCTGGATTTATCCAGATGATGGTGACCATGATTTTTGTGTATCCCGATATTTAAAGAATCCAGAAGAGGAATTTCCGGTTGTGTACATCTCATTCCCATCTGCAAAAGACCCAGATTGGTCCAACAGATACCCTGGCCGTTCTACAATTGACATAATCACTCTAGTTCCTTTTGAAACCTTTGCTCCATGGGAGGGAACCAAATGGATGAAAAGAGGAGAAGACTACGAAGCTATTAAAGAAAATATTTCTCAAAGGCTTTTGCAGCATTTGTACAAACAGCTTCCACATTTGGAAGGACAAGTTGATCATTACGAATTGTCTACTCCCCTTACGACACAAAATTTTGTCAATTATAAGAAAGGAGAATTGTATGGCCTTGACCATACACCTGATCGTTTTAGACAAAAATTCTTAAAGCCACGCACACCAATTAAAGGACTCTTTTTAACCGGACAAGACATTGTCACTTGTGGCATTGGAGCGGCATTGTTTTCAGGTGTATTGACAGCCAGTGCGGTGACTAACAAGAACTTAATGAAGAAAATATACGCAGAGGAACCAGAAGCGATTTAGCACTTTTGATGTAAAAAAACTAAATAGTTATGATTACAAAACGAATATTTCAAATTCTCGGGATTCTGTTTTTTATTGCCGGAAGTGTTTTCGCTTATTTTAAATTTCAAGATTATCAAGAAGAAAAAAAACATCAAGCATGGGTCGCAACATTGGAGCACAGCGCCTCTAAGAATGTTCAAATTCTTAAAGACACCATTGAAATAGATTATTTAGGTGAAAAGAGAACGCTAAGTATTTACTTACCTGAAAATTACGATTCTGATTCTATTGCTTATCCGGTCTTGTATTTTATGGATGGACAATCTTTGTTTGATCAAAAAATTCTGGAAGGCAATGAGTGGCAATTGGATGAAGTTCTAGATAGTCTTGGAAAGATTGGAGGACCACAAGCCATCGTTGTTGGGGTTTACAATTCAGAGGATCGTTCGCGAGAATACAAACCATTCCCTTCTCCACATATGAGAAATGAAAAAGTAGTCAGTGGAGACAAACATGCGCAATGGATCGCTACAGACTTAAAAGCTTGGGTAGATGCTAGTTTCCGTACTAAAGCCGATCCAGCAAATACGATCATAGGAGGCGCTTCTCTGAGTGGATTAATGGCTTACTATATGATCGCTACTTTTCCAGAAGTCTACGGAGGAGCAATTGTCTTTTCTCCCTCTTTATGGGTGCATGATCAAGTCTATGATTTGAATAAAAACATAAACAATATCTCTGATAAGAAGATTTTTCTAAATGCTGGTGAATTAGAAACACCTACAGTTGAAAGCATTGTTAAATTGGAAAAAATTTTGTTGGAATATGGTTTGCCAAGAGACAGACTGAAGCTTTCTGTTGAAAAGGACGAAGGACATTGGCATATGTCCTGGCAAAAGGGATTTAAAAAGGCGTTTCCTTGGATTTTGCAAACCCAATAAATATTTTTCTCTTTTTGTTTAATCAATATCAAACTTTGAAGAAAAAGGCTAAATGCAAGATTCAATAATTCCTTTTGTATCTTTCCTTATTAAACCGATTGATCATGCACTATATTTTGACTTACGAACTCGTTGAAAATTACATTAAAGACAGACAAGCTTTTCGTCAACTTCATTTTGATCATGTAAAAGCCTCTCAAGCTAAAGGTGAATTCAAAATGGGAGGTGCACTTGATCCTCCGGACAAAGCTGTCTTGGTTTTCAAAACAGAACACCCTGAAAACATAGAAGAATTTGTAAAAACAGATCCTTATTATAAAGCGGGATTGGTTTCCAACTATAGCATTCAAAAATGGGTGGTAGTGATTGGTGGTGGTGAAGATTTAAAACTAAAATCATGAATAAACGACTATTGTTCCTCCTTTTCACTTGTCTAATATTTAGTCAAACGGCTACAAGTCAAACAATGATTGAAGATGGCAAAGTTTGGATTTCCCAACTTGTTGGCCCTACTGTTGATGGTGATTATGCGCTTCATATTTGTGGAGATACAATTTTGAATAATATGAATTACAAAAAAGCATATTATGTGGATATTGGTAACGATCGATATTTTGGTGGTTTCAGAGAAGTTGGTAATAAAGTTTATTTTCAAGAAGAACAAAATCCGGAAATCCTTCTTTACGATTTTGATTTAGAAATACAAGACACCTTTCAGTTAATTATTGCACCTGGTGCACCTTCGATTGACTTTGTCTTGGAATCAATTCAAATGGAAACGATACAAGGCATTGAAATGGAGGTTTATAATTTTGCAAATGAACAGAAGTGGGTCAGGCATATTGGAAGTATGGATGGTCTGTATTACATCGGCTTTGGAGTTGCTCAGTCATTGGGCAGTTATGCAGAAAATGGGAACATACTATGGTGTGAAGAATTCTTTTTCAGTCAATCTTGTAATGAGTACTACCAAAGTATTGATGAATGTTTTACTACATCTACAGCAGATTTATTGAGAAATCAAGAGCTTACTTATTATCCGAATCCAACATCTTCGACTTTAACAATCGACTTGGAAGATCTTGATCAGCAAGGTAAATTGACTATCAGTATATGGGATTTAGGTAAAAGAAGAATTAATCATTTTCAATCAACTTATTCTCCCCGATTGGAAATCGACTTAACGCACTTTTCTAAGGGAGTCTATTTTATATCTCTTGAAAACAGTCAGGGAATCACAATCGGGACTTTCAAAGCTGTAAAAATGTAAGTTAAACGATTAATTTTATTATGCTTTTTCGACTATTTAATGTTGGGTAAATGCTCCCTCTTAAATATCGTAAATCACTGGCCACCAGTGCCTTTTCAACTTCAGAATTAAATTTCCATTCGTATTCAAACAAGTTATTAAGGCTTTAGCCATAGGTTAAAGGCTTTTCAGCACTTTTAACAGAAAAAAAACCAACTTTTAAATTACAATTGCGTAAAAATCTTTGACTATAGAATTTCAACACTGCGTAAAGATTTCACCTTTTTTATGGAAACATCCACGAAAATCCCTTTTCACGCCTTAATAAACCAAAATGAGGCTGGAATATTTTATCTCGAAAAAGATAAAATCATTTTCGCTAATCCGGCTTTTTCCAAGATATTAAAAACCAATCTTAATTTAATCGTTAATTCCTCTCTGTATGATTACGTGAATGAGGAAGACCTGTCCATTATCCAAACGGGTATTGAACAATTACTTACGGGTAAAATCGCAAATTTTAGTTATGACTTAAAACTAACAAAAGAGCCGAAAATTCAACGGTATTTTTCTGTACACCTCAAATTACAAGAAGGAGAAGAAAACGCAAATTTTATTATTGGATCTTCTCGAGAAGCAACCAATAGAGTACAAAAGTTCGAAGAATTAACCGTTCATAAATCTTATTATTCAGCACTCTATGATAATATTTTAGACGGTATTTTTATTTATGATTATATAAAAGAGCAAGTTCAAGATTGTAATTCTTCTGCAATTAAGATTTTTGGATATGAAACAAAGGAAGAAATTTTAGGCTTATCAAGGTTTGAATTTGTTCCACAATTTAGTTCTGTATTTCCAAATGTGGATTTCCATGATCGAACCAAGTACGATGGTGTAAGAATTCGCAACGGAGAAGCTTTCAAAACACCAGGTGTTTTTATAAAAAAGAATGGAGATCACATGATTGTCCATGCCAATGTTGTTCCTACTTTTCGAAACCCAGGAGAAGCTTTCATTATTTTCCAAGACAGTACAGATCGGGTTGTTTTAAAAAATCAACAAAAATCCATACAGAAAAAATACAAGGAGATATTTGAAAATTCGCATGACGCAATTGTTTATACCAATAGTGAAACCAGAGTGCCTATTATCTGTAATCAAAATGCACTCAATCTATTTGGAGTTACTAGCTTTGAAGAATTCGCAAACTTAAGGCCTAAAGATTTTTTAGCAGATAAAATGGTTGATGGTTTAACTCCAAATGAATTCTATCGAAGTAAAATTCAAAATGCTTTTGACAACGGAAAGGATCAGTCGCAATTTTGGTTGAAAAAGAAAACGGGAGAAATAATCCGAGTAGAGGTAATCATTATATGCGGTACTGACAATCGTAAAACTCCAAATATCATTTCTTTTTTCAGAGATGTTACAAGTTTGTTTGAAGCTAGAAAAAATCTCAATCAAAAAAATGACGAGTTAAAAAAGTATATAGATTCCAATCTGCAATTAGAAAACTTTGCCTACTTCGCCTCGCATGACTTACAGACTCCATTGCGATCAATGATTAGTTTCACACAACTACTTAAAAAATCGATGTCTGATGATATAACTCCAAAGCAACAGGAGTTCATGGATTTTATTATTTCGTCGAGTTTAAACATGCGAGATCTAATCAATGATTTACTTTCTTATTCTCGATTAAATACTACGGCAATAAAAATCACTAAAATTAAGCCCTCTGAATTATTATCAACAGTTGTTAAAGAACTTGACGCAGATATAGAAGCTAAGCAAGCAGAAATTGTTATTGAAGATTTACCTGTTGTAATAAATGGTGATTATACTAAACTAAAGCAGGTATTTCAAAATTTAATATCCAATGCTATAAAATTTTCTGACACTTCTAAAAAACCTCTTGTTCAGATTAGCGGAAAAGAAGAAGATCAATTTTTAACTTTTAGCATAAAAGACAATGGCATTGGAATTGATCCACAATTTCACGATAAAATCTTCTTACTATTCAAAAGACTGCATACCAACCTTGCATTCAAAGGAACGGGAATAGGCTTAGCAATGGTCAAAAAAGTGATTGAACAACACGAAGGAAAAATCTGGTTGGAATCGAGCTTAAACGAAGGGACTACTTTTTATTTTACTTTAAAGAAGGACATCCAGTTGAAGCCCAGTTTACAATCCAAGTAGAAAACCATTCTCGATTTTTATATCTCCCCTTTAATTGCCTCAGAAATATTTATAATGTGATCTCCTACTTTTTCTAGTGATTGAAAAATATTGGTATAAATCATCGCGGATTTTACATTGTATTCTGGAGATCCCAACTTGTCAAAATGTTCATCTCGAAGTTGATCTCTCCATTTATTAATTTCATTTTCCGCAAGGACTGCTTTGGCTTTAGAAACATTATCATAGTTAGGCTTACTTAGGTTTTCCACCATAATTAAAAATGCCTCATCTATTTTATCACAAAGTTCATTTATGTTTTTTCTTTGCTTAGGAGTAAAGTAAGATCTCTGCTCAAATTTCATCTCCAGTGTTTTAGAAATCTGATAATAAATATCACCAATCCTCTCTAAGTCATTACAAATATTCAAAACCGATCGAAGAATTACGCTGGTTTTATTTGTCAATTGTTTATCTGCTAATCGAGTAACATACTCTGTTATTTCCTCTTCCATTCGATCAGAAATGCTTTCATATTTTTCTATCCGTTTAAGAATCTTTCGGTGTTCTTTTTCATCAGTTGTGTTTATCAAACTTTTTGTAAATGCAGACATTCTTGAAACGACTTCTCCAAAATGCGCAGCTTCCTTTTGAAGCTCAACGGTAGCCAATTCTGGTGTACGGGTTCCAGATGCAATAAACTTCAACCTGAAGTCTTCTTCTTCCTCCTCTGCATTCCCTTTAACTGACCAAATAGCAGCCTTAACCAAAAATGGAACAAAGCCCAAAAGTAAAATTACATTGGTGATATTAAAGAAAGTATGAAATGCCGCAAGTGTGATTGGAGCATCCGTACTTCCAAAAACTGCAATCATAAATTGTTCTACCAAGGGCAAGCAAACTGGCAATAAAACAAGCATCCAGCACACTCCTATTATATTAAACATTGAATGAATTCTCGCAGATCTTTTTGCAGAAGTGTTCCCAACCAGCGAGGCTAATTCTGCTGTTATCGTTGTTCCTATGTTCTCCCCTAAAACCATTGCAGCTGCAATATCTAATGTCAACCACCCTTCAGCAACCAGAGCCAATGTAAAGGCCATTGCAGCGCTCGACGATTGAATGATGATGGTTAAAAATGCGCCAATTATCACAAAAATAATTCTAGACCCAAAACCTAGATCTGTAAATTCCTTCAGCCATGACATTGCTTCAGGATTTCCATCGGGCATCGCTTCCTTCAATTCTGATAAACCCAAAAACAAAATGGCAAATCCCAATAAAAATTCTCCCCAATATTTTAGCTTGCTTTTAGAAGACAAAAGCATTGGAACTGCTACTGCAAATAAGGGTATGGAGTAGGCACTCAATTGGATTTTAAAACCCAGTAAGGATACAATCCATCCAGTAATTGTTGTTCCTATATTGGCTCCCATCATTACCCCTGCTGATTCTACCAATGATAGTAAACCTGCGTTCACAAAGCTTACTGTCATTACCGTGGTAGCAGAGGAAGATTGAACCAAAGCGGTAATCAAAAAGCCAGTGAATACTCCCAAAAACCGGTTTTTTGTCATTTTACTTAAAATCGTTCGCATTTGAGATCCTGCTGCACGTTGAATTCCATCACTCATGACTTTCATGCCATAAATGAAAAATGCCAAAGAGCCCAGAACTTGAACGATTTCCCAAAAACCAAATGTCATATTTCCTATTTTTCTCAAAAATGCTCCAAACCTTTCCTTTGTCCCTTATCTAGCTCTGTATTCGAACTAGTACTAAATACTAAACTCATTTTTAAATAGAATAGAGAGATAAAGATAAAAAAGTATAAAGCAGGAAATAAAATTGCGAGACTTAATTTACAATAACTTAATATTGGATTTTCCTATTCTCATTCCATTATATAACAACAATTGATTTTGAGCCCATTTAAAATAAGAGTATTCTAGGAATTTGAAATCGAAATACTTTTGCCTAGAATATTTTTTCACTTTGAGAAAGTATTTTTTGTGAGAGTCTGAAAACTTTTTTTTTGAATAATTAGGAGGTATTTGTTAAAAGTAATTATTAACCTTAAATTGTAAAAAACCCTGAGAGAATGCCTAAGAAAAAAGTGATTTTATACAACCCTGTCGCTGTATTTTACGATATGCCTCTGGCACTTTTATCCATTGGGTCCATGTTGGATCAAGCTCATTATGAAGTCATCATTATAGATGGAAGAGTGGATAAAAATCCTTTGCAAAAAATACTTGATCATTGTGAAGAAGCCATTTGCTTTGGGGTAACTTCTCTTACAGGAGCTCCATTGAAAGACGCCATTCATATCAGCAGATCAGTAAAAGCTGAACACCCGGGCTTACCTGTAGTCTGGGGTGGCTGGCATACATCCTTGTTTCCAAAACAGACATTGGAAGACGAGCAATCAATCGATATAACCGTACAAGGTCAAGGCGAAATTACTTTTCGGGATCTCGTAGCTTGTCTGGAGGCAGGCGCAGATTTAAATAGCGTCGATGGATTGACTTACCGAGATGAGAAAGGTGAGATTCATCAGAATTGCGGACGCGCTTTGGAAGACATGAATTTCTTGACACCTGTTAATTATGATCTCATAAATGTAGAAGCTTATTTTAAACTTAAGAAGCAAAGACAATTCGATTATATCTCCTCTGCTGGTTGCCGATTTCGTTGTACTTTTTGCGCGGATCCTTTTGTATTTAATCGAAAGTGGACGGCTATCTCTCCTGAACGAATGGGCGAAGAGCTGGAGCATTGGTATAAAAAATACAAGTTCACTGACGTTAATTTTCAAGATGAGACCTTTTTTACAAAAAGGCAGAGAGTAACCAAAATTGCAGAAGAACTGATTAAAAGAAATATTAAAACGACTTGGGCGGGAACCATGCGTGCGGATCAAGGCGCAAGAATGTCTGATGAAGAATTTGATTTGGTTAAAAAATCGGGCTTGAGGAGAGTTTTGGTTGGAGTAGAGTCTGGTTCTCAGGAAATGATGGATTGGCTTAAAAAGGACATCAAGCTAGAACATGTTTTTGAAACTGCCGAGCGTTGTGCAAAACGAGATATTGGTGTCATTTTTCCTTTTATCGTGGGCTTTCCAGGCGAGACGGACAACAGTGTACGAGACAGTTTGAGTGTTGCGCGAAAGCTCAATTCCATGCATACTAATTTTACCACACCCATCTTTTACTTCAAACCTTATCCAGGATCTAAGATAACAGAAGATGTGATTAGTCAAGGTTACGAATTGCCAAGTAGTTTAAATGAATGGGCCGAATTTGATTACATCGGTTCTTCTGGACCTTGGGTAAATGAAGAGAAATATCGTTTGATCGAAAATTTTAAATTTTACAATAAAGTTGCTTTTCGCAAAAAACATTGGTTGTTATTTCCGCTTCAGAAAATTGCAGCATTAAGATGCTCATCTAATAATTTCTCTTTTCCTATTGAGAAATTTTTAGCCGATACTTTTATTCCTCAGAAGGCGCTTTCTTAGCTTGTTGTTGGATTCTTTTTGCAATTGTTTCGGCAGCTACTTGATGTCCTGCGGCATCCCAATGTCCATCATTTGGAAAATAAAGTTTTAATTCGCTGGTTTTTTTAAATTCAGAAAAAGCATTGTACAAAGAAATAAAAGGAATCTTTTGTTCTTCACAAAATTCTGATAAAAACGTTTCAACCCCACCTTTAGGAAAGGTATAATCTTCAAAGCCATAGCCCATTTTTCCATATATATTTTCGTCTTCGAATTGCCAGGGATTGGGAATTAAGCAAAGTTCAAACTCTACTTCATTTTCGTTCAAATATTGATTCAACGATTTCAGATAATCTAAGGTAATTCGTCCTGTTTGTAACGTAGCATCATCCCATTTTCCAAATGGTCTAAGCATAGAGAGAATTCCCCATCGTTTGGATTCCATCATTTCACCTTCCGTCTTTTTCTGAATTTTGAGCGATTGAAAATCATCCTCATCCATACTAAGTATAGATTTCGTGTCTGTAGAATCAAAGTTTTTTCGAAAACGTTTATTCCTTAAATTCCATTTAAGAAATCCGATTAATCTAGACTTGTTTATATTCAAAACGAAATCTTCTAGCATTAAATTTTTTGACCAATTTTTGTCGGTATCAAATTTAAATTTTGCAGGGAGTCCATTTTCATCGAATACACAAAAGGAAGTGTATCCTTCATCACCAACAGAATTACCTGTGAAAAAATCATTATAATATATAAAGAGGATAACCTTATCTGGCTGCAAATACATTCCTGTTTTTAAAATCCAATTCATTTCCAATAAAGGAGACCAACTGGGATTTCCATGTTGAATGACTTCAACAGTATCTTCCAATAATCCTTCTAATTTTTGGCCTATCGTATTTTCAAAAGACATGCCTTTGGATTGCATGTAAGAATCTCCGACTAAAATGATTCGTTGCCTATTTTTCTTCCCTATTTCTGGGCCCCTAATAGCTAAGGAGTTTATTCGATTTTCTACTTTCTGGCCACCATCTACCGGACACATTTGAATATCAAAGGAGGTATTCGGCAAGTAATTTTTAAAAAAGACCGTATCGTATTTAGAATAGAGTGCCTTGCCACAAGTATTGATGGTTTGGGTCGCGTTTTTTTTCGGCAACAACCTAAAAGCAAATTCCGCTACCAATAGGGTTAGCAAAGTAAAAAACATGATTAAACCTAAATTAGAGAGGTTATTCTTTTTTGAAATAATCAACAACATAGGAAACACAACGACAAAGTTCACAAATACAATACTCAATGGATTGAGATGGTATTTATGCATGATGCCATCTCCGTCTCCGAAGATTAAATCAATTGAAAATACACCTAT
Organism: uncultured Saprospiraceae bacterium; assembly: GCA_938041325.1. Classification (GTDB taxonomy): domain Bacteria; phylum Bacteroidota; class Bacteroidia; order Chitinophagales; family Saprospiraceae; genus CALIAG01. Next base: position 22,584 of record CALIAG010000391.1, read on the forward strand.
AGCTAAAAGAAACAAAAGCAGAAAAAGGGAACCAAATATTTTTGAAAATAACTTTCTTTTCGCGGACATAAGTTTTCAGTAATGACTAAGTGAAATTGGACAAATCAATAAACAATTTATTTATAAAATTGGATAATTAAAAAATCGAAACAAGTCTTCTTCTTCTTCTTCTTGAAAAACGGAATTGATTAGTTCCAAATCTTGGATCGACAAATTATCTATTTTAGACTTATTCATATTGGTTATTCTTTCTGGCTTTGTTCTGTGCGCATTAAATTCTTTATCAGTATTGAGTTTTCCCAAAGTAGGTAAAAATCGGATCAGTTTTTTTTTGACTTCTTCTGTTTCATCGCATAAGTCTTCATAGCGAATCAAAACATTATTTTTTAATCGATCATGATTCTTTTTTTGAAATTTAAGACAGCTTATTGCATGTTGGGCTGCCGTTTCGATGGCCATTTTATTTTTACGCATCATAGATACAGTATGAACGTATGGATTCCTAACCATGATAATAAAATAAGAAGGATCGAAAAATTCTTGAATCACGTCAGCCCTCAATAAATTTGGTGGACTTTTGTCTAATAAGAAAAGCTTAGAGGTATCCCAATATTTCAACCAAATACGCTTTATGTCTTGCCAAGGATATTCGTAATCTGGATCCCATCTTTTTTTATAGTTTACCATTTCCCTAAACTCTGGAAGACTTTGACCTTCTCTCGTCCCAAAAATATTATTTGGACTAACTACAGGAGAAGTACTTAAAATTTCTTGAAGCAAAGTTGATCCACAATACTCAGGACATAATATAAAAAGAAATTTATGCGTACTTTGAGCTAAGAATATATTTTTTAATGTGCGAGAATATTTAAGCCCTGTGCATTTTGCATCATACAGAGCTACCTTTAATTTAAATCTATTCATACTCTAATATTAAATGCTTAACGCTTTGCATATATGTTTCATTGTGGACAGTTATCCGCCAGCGATAGAATCGCCAAATGAAGTTTTAAATGATTT
>CALIAG010000392.1 GCA_938041325.1 uncultured Saprospiraceae bacterium
AATGCAAAACCCAATATTTATCTGCCATTGGCTGAAAAGCTTTTGAAGCGTTCAATCAGGTTTGAATTTTCGGAAATCTCTTACGATTTATGTAAGCTTTGTTGGGCTACTTATACGCTTTATTCTCAAAACGAAAAGAAGATAAAGTTTTATAAAAAAAAGATGAACTATTATAAAAAGTTGGCTGAGCTTGAGGATTATCTATTTGTCGAAACTATTGCAATATTTGGAAAATTAATGCGGACAAAAACTTTGAAAAAAGAATTGCAAGAAGAGTTAAAAGAAATAGAAATAAAATTTCTTGGAATATTCGAAAAACATCAATCCTTTGAAATTTATAGATCCGTTAATAATTTTTTAATAACGAAGTACGAATATGAGAAAGACTTTAATATTGCGTTGGAAAAAGCAAATGAATTTATTGATTATTTAAAATCAAAATCTTTTGATATTTCACATTACTTAATATCGACATATGTAAGAGTAATCTCTTGCTATTTGTATTTCAAAGATTTTGAAAAAGGATCTAAACTATGGCATGATGAAGTACTTCCTCAGTTTAATGAAATATCTACTAGTCGAAGTAACAAACACATCTCATTAGTATATTTGATTTTGTGTTTCCACACTAAAAATTATCAGGAAGCATACAATGTTTTTTTATTAATGAAAAAACAGATTGGATCTCAGAAATCTTATTGGATTGTGGAAGATGTAAGTATTATCGAAGCATATATAGAATACTTGATTTTAGAAGGATTGATAATTGTAAATGAAGGAAAAGTTAGGAAGTTTAGAATCTCAAAGTTTTTAAATGAAGTCCCAGAATACTCAAAAGACAAAAGAGGAAATAATATTTCTATTTTGATTATTCAACTCCTCTTTTTACTTCAAAAGAAAAAATATTCTGAAGTAACGGATAGAGTAGAAGCACTCAACATGTATAGACACCGTTACCTCAAAGACAATGGCCATTTTAGAAGCAATTGTTTTATTAAAATGCTCCTGCTTTTACCGGAATCTAAATACCACAAACAAGGTTTTTTGAGGAAAGCAGATAAGCTTTTTAGAAAATTGCTAAACCATCCATTGGAATCTTCTTTGGAAACAACAGAGTTTGAGATTGTTCCTTACGAACACCTCTGGGAAATATTAACTTCAACGCTTGAAAATAAATTTGTCAAAGAGACGAAATTAGTTCGCAATAGCCACCAATAACTGCATGATTTTAGCATACAAATCTTCTGGCATAAATGGCTTAGCTAGATAATCATTAAACCCAATTTCAAAACATTTATCTGCCTCTTGCTTTGACATGTTTGCCGTTAACGCAATGATGGGAATAGAGCTTTCTTCACGGATTTTTGTTGCAGATTCCATTCCATTCATCACTGGCATTTGTAAATCCATAAGGATTAAATCATAGCCGTGTTCTCTAAATTTTTCAAGTCCAATTAAACCATTTTCAGCGATATCTACAGTGACATTATCTGTCCAAGTAGTCAAAACTTTTTTGGTTGCAATCTGATTTAGAAAATGATCTTCTACCAATAATATTTTTGTTGGAATAGTAGGTTTCTCTCCCGAGATAAACTTAAGTTTTGTTACAGTCTTTATCGGAATTCGAATATCAATACAAAGACCAGTTTTTGTTCGTTCTACGCTAAGAGAACCAGATAAAACATTTACCAATTTGGAAGCAATTGCCATACTGAATTGCACGGTATCATTGCTTTCGCTATCCTGGTCGTTATAGACACTCAAAATTTGTTCTGCATCTCTAAGCTCTTCAAATCTTTCATCCGAAATTTCACCGGATTGATCTTTAATTGAAAAGGCAAGAACGTTTTCATTTAATCCTTGGCCAGGTAGGCTGTTAATAGACATTTCTATTTGACCATTAACCTTAGTATTTTGAACTGCGTTTTCGATTAGATTATAAAATACTTGAGTAAGTTTATTATTATCACTGATTATTTTTTCAGGAATGTTTTCGTCTATTTTAAAATCCAACTTGACATTCGCATTTTCAGTTTTAATTTTCACAACTTTTTGAATGCCCTGCAAAAAGTTTTTGAGGTTAAACTCTTCTTCTTCAACTTTAATCTCTTCATTGGCCAAGACAGAAAAATTCAACAGATTGTTAACCATCAAAGACAAATCGTCAACGGAAATTTTTAAACCATCCAAAAACTCTTTTTGCTGTGAAGACATAGAAGAGTTTTCAAGCAAATACAAAAGATTGACAATAGAGGATAAAGGAGTCCGAATATGAAATCCGATATCAGAAATAGCTTTTTCTTTTACTTTTGATGTTTTATTAGAAATGTTTTTTTCAATGATCAATTGCTCAGATATTTTACGCTCTGTAATATCCTGCAATGCACCCACCAAAAGGATTTTTGAATTGGTGTCTTCGTAATATACTTTGGCCTGAATGGCAACGTATTTTATATTCCTTCCATCCACGATAATCCGATGCTCCAACTTATGCATTTGGCCATCCTTAGTTGCTGCTTCGAAAAAAGATTCTACTTTTTCTTTATCTTCTAAATGCACATAACGTATATAATCAGAAAGCGTCGGAGAAAGAGAGTTGGCTCTGAATCCAAAGACCCGAAAAATCTCATGGGTCCATTTCATTTTATTAGAAACAATATCCATTTCCCAATTACCAAACTTAGCCATTTCCTGCGCTTCTACATATCTCTTTTCACTTAAAGCTAGATTTCTAGCAGTACTTTCTAATTTTATTTGAGTCTTAAATCTTTGAATAGAATATCGAATACTTCTTCCCAATGTTTTTCCATCAAATTGACCTTTTACCAAAAAGTCCTGTGCGCCTGCCTTTACAGATTGATTGCCAACAATCTCATTGTTAATCCCCGTTAAAACAATAATGGGGAGAACAGGAAATTTTTCAATAAAACTTGAAAGTGTTTTGAATCCTGTACTATCTGGCAAAGACAAATCCAATAAGACGAGGTCTATTTCTTTATTTTTAGCTATATCAATACCATCAAACAGCGTTTCCGCATGATGCAGATCATGTTTGACAGAAGATTCTTTCAAATGCAACTGGATTAAGTTAAAATCTCCAGGATTATCTTCGATTAATAGAATAGATGTTTTCATCATTTACAACTAGTTTACGTTTTCTTGTATTAAAAATTTCTCGAAGAGAGGAACAGTTAAATCATTGTAGGCAGAATTGCCGTTCTCAACCAAAAATCTTCAATTCGTTGAATAATATCAAAAAACTTATCGAAGTCTACAGGTTTGTTGATATAGCAGTTTACGTGGAGGTTATAACTCTTTATAATGTCTTGTTCTGCATTAGATGTAGTTAAAACAACAACAGGTATTCTTTTTAAATTGGGCTCCGATTTGATGTATTCTAGGACTTCTCTTCCATCTTTTTTAGGTAGATTCAAGTCGAGAAGTATTAAATCAGGCGTAACAACTTCTTCGTATGGCGATTCTTTCTTTAAAAACTTTATAGTTTCAACACCATCCATAACCAATTCAAGGTTAACGTCCATTTTACCTTCTTTGAAAGCTTCTTGGGTTAACCGAACATCCCCCGGATTGTCTTCAATCAGTAAAATATTTACAGGTCTTGATTTCTTCATTTTATAATGTTTTTGTCAAAAATCCTTTATAATAAAAAGGATTTGAAAAGCAAGTGTGGCTAAGGGGGAGTTTGCTTTCAATTGCTTTTACTCGTATGCGGTAATAAATACACCTTAAATTTGAACGAGGCCTTATTCAAAAAGTTGCGGAGTTTTCACGATGTTGTACTCACATTTATAAGGATAATTTTATACTGATCTATTGCCTTGTCACATCTTTTGGTGATAGAGTGCTAAATTCCAGTACACTAAAAATAATGAATTATTTTCATATTAAGTTTTTATTTCAGTACCATCAGGTAGTATTTCTTCGTGTGCTTTTCTTTGAGAAGAGTAGAAAAAGCATTTTATAGCGAGAAGTTAATTGGGTTATATTGAATCGTCAAGCTGTTAATTCAATACTTTTTTACTGAAATTAGGAAAAGGTGCTGTTGTCTTTTTTCAATGGTGTGTTTTCATTTGTAAGCTTTGATAATCCACTTTATGGGTACTCGTTTTTGGAATTGCTTCTAAAAAATGAAAATGATCTGGAAGCATGTACCGTAGTAGGTGGGTCATGCAATATTGTTTTAGCTGAAAAGTTTTAATCGGCTGGGAAGTTGAATTAAGGACAACGAAAGCATTTATTTGTGTTTCGCCGCTTTCCAATCCATTGGCAATAACTGCCGCTTCTAGTAAGGCTGGATGACTGTTCAATATCTGTTCAATTTCTCCGAGTTCAATACGGTATCCGCGGCGTTTGACCATACGATCACGTCGCCCAATAAAAATATAATCAAGTCGATCATCTAATTCAACGATGTCACCAGTTCTGTACCATTTTTGTCCGTTTTTATCTTCCAAAAAAGCAGCAGCGGTTTTTTCTTTCTGCTTAAAATAGCCAGGCATTACGGAAGCGCCTTTTACAACCAATTCACCGCGCTGTCCTTTTTCAATTGGTTTAAAGCTTTCCTCCCAAATTCGACATTCTACATGATTGCAGGAGGTGCCAATCGGAAAAGGCGTATTTTGATCAAGAGGTATTATTTCTGGTAAACGAAAATAAGTGACAACATTCGTTTCAGTAGGCCCATAAAGGTTATAAAAAGTAACCTGATTCCATGCTGATTTTAATCCTTTTAATGGCTCGATGTGAAAGACTTCACCAGCAAAAAGAACCAAATTTAAACTGCTGTGATCGTATCGGTCTATTTTTCCATACTGTAAAATCAATTTCAAAACACTTGGAGTGCTATACATCACTGATATCTTGTATTCAGAAATCAATGAAGAAATTAGCAACGGATTTTTTGCAGTTTTTTGATCGAATAAAATAAGTGTACCGCCATGTAAGAGACTAACATATAAATCAAAAATCGATAAGTCAAAATGAAAAGGAGCAATAGAAGAAAATATTTCGTGATCTGCGAAAGTAAAGGTTTCAGCGCACCACTGGATGAAGCTTAGCGCATTTCGATGCGTTATCATTACTCCTTTAGGATTCCCTGTTGAACCTGATGTATAAAGGAGGTAAGCAAGGTCGCTTGGGAAGCTTTCTACCACCGGTGAATCATAGGTACAAAGCAATAGTTTTAATTGAGGAAGGCCCGGAATGTCGATGGTGTCAGTTACTCCCTTGAATGTTGATTTATACGAATCAATCAAGTTGTCTAGTATGAAAATAGCCGCTACCTGGCAGTCAGTAAAGATGTAAGCATTCCTACTAACTGGAGCAGTATCATCAACGGGAACATAAACGGCATCTGTATGTAAAGTGGCTAAAACAGCAACCACTTTGTCACAGGATTTAGGCAGATAAATACCTATGCGATCACTGGCTTTGATATTATGATCGCTGAGCAATTGACTGAGTGAAGTAATTTTATCAAATAGTTTAGAGTAATTGATTTGCTCTTTTTCAGGAGTTATAACGGCAGTCCGATTCGGGTAATTTTCTTTGGCTTGTACAAGTATATCTTTTAATGAAACCATAAATTTTAGGTTCTAATTTTTACAAATAACACACTAAAGCCTGCTTCCAATAGTTTGCAGAATAGCCTTGTGAACAGAATCAAATCCCCATCCACTTAGCAATAATATTTCGCTGAATTTCCGAAGTCCCTGAGTAGACCGTAGCACTCATCGCATCCCGCATATTGCGTTCAATTTCGCTGCCTTCCACATAAGCCTGACTGGCATAAATTTGCATCAAACGAACAGTCATATCTTTGTACAATTCGCTTACCAAGAGTTTACTCATAGAAGCGTCCATCGCGACTTTTTTTCCGCTATCCAGTTTTTGCGCAGTCTGATAATTGACTAGGCGTGCCGCTTCCAAATGAGCTTTCATATCGACCAATTGATGTGCGATAGATTGGTACTTGCCAATTGATTTTCCACCAGACTTACGTTTTTTTACAAATCGAATAGTTTGTTCCAAAAGGCGTTGCATAGTGCCCAGGTGAAGTGCGCCCAGACAAATGCGTTCCCATTCCATAGATTGATTAAAAATGATACCACCAGCACCAGCTTCGTTTAATCTATTTTCTGTTGGAACAAAAGCATCATGTAGTTGAACCGTTCCGGTCGTGCAAGTACGCAATCCTGTTTTTTGAATTGATTCAATATTAAAAGATTGTTTTCCCTTTTCCAGTAAAAAAGCAGTAATGCCTCCATAGAATCCTTTGTCGGGATTGCTAAGAGCGTAGGTAAGTATAAGGTCAGCAATAGGTGCGTTGGCACAAAAGGTTTTATGGCCGTTGAGGAGATAACCATTGTTGCTTTGCTGAGCGGTGGTTTTGAGTTCGAATGCATCTGAACCGCTTTGCACTTCAGTCATCGCGTTTGCAGCAATCATCTTTCCCATACATAAATCAGGGAGCAGCCTTTGTTTTTGTGCTTCCGAACCATGCAACCAAATCGGAACAACACAGGCCAATAGATGCGCAGCAATCGAAAAATTCAATCCATTATCCTTACTGCCATAGCCCAATGCTTCCAGTGCCAATACAGTGCTAAGTGCATCCAATCCCTTTCCTCCATATGCTTTCGGGACAGCGAGCCCTTGCAGCAAAAGGGTGCCACATTGATCCCATCCTGCACGATCAAAAACAGAGTTGGCATCACGACTTGCAATGTCTTTGCCGAGCATCTGTCCTGCAAATTCAATAATTTGTTGTTTGAAATTTTCTTGTTCCTGGTTTAACCCAAAGTTCATCGTTTTTTTGTTTTCTTGTTCTGTCGAATGGCTTAAGCATATTTACTTTTCTACTCAACTCTCTAGTAAGATTTGATCAAATAGATCCCGTTTTACATGTAACTCCGGTCGGGTATATCCAAAATCACTAAAGGACATTTTGCGGAAAGTACTATCCCATTGTAAAAAGCCAAGAAGAACGACATCGATACCTTTTTGAGCGAGTTGATTAGCGGCCATCGATCCTGCCGGACCGCCGCCAATAATCAATACATCACATTTTTTGGGATTTTTTTTGTTCATAAAGACAGGTTTTCAAATTTGTTTTTGTTAGGGGGGATTACTATGCTTTGTACGGAATTTTTTAGTACAAATTTTATTATTAAACATACCTAAATTTTTCTAGAATAAAGATGATGTCTTTAACAAAAAGATAATCGAGGTGTTATAATTTAAATTGATTAATAGCTTGACTATTTCAAGAACCATTTCAATATTATTTTCCGATATTTGCATCTTTTATTATTCATTTAGGAATAGCCCATAGTTTTTCAAAGCACCTCTATTTTATGATTACATTTAAAAAAGCACAACAATCATTTCTTCAATATTTGGACGAAAATCAACTTCAAAAAAGTCCTATTGAATTATACGAACCGATCAACTACATAATGGGCTTAGGAGGTAAAAGAGTAAGACCGACATTGCTTTTAATGGGCTATGGTTTATTTGATTCTGAAATTGAAAAAGTATTGCCTGCTGCTTATGGAATTGAACTCTTCCATAATTTTACATTGCTACACGATGATATAATGGATGAAGCGCCACTTCGAAGAGGAAAGGCCACCGTCCATTCGAAATATAATATCAATACTGGAATCTTATCTGGCGATGCTATGTTAATCCAGAGTTATGAATATATAATGAGACTAGCGCCACACGAGAATTTGACAGAAGTCCTTCATACTTTTAATAAAGTGGCAATAGAGGTTTGTGAAGGCCAGCAAATGGATATGAACTTTGAGACAACCAATGATGTTCAAATTGAGCAATATTTAAAAATGATTGAGCTCAAAACGGCGGTTTTATTAGCAGGGGCACTTAAAATGGGGGCTTTGTTTGCAGGAGCAAATAAAGAGGATGCCAATGATATCTATCAATTTGGACGAAACATAGGAATTGCTTTTCAATTACAGGATGACATTTTAGATAGCTATGGTGATCCTGAAAAGTTTGGTAAAAAAGTAGGTGGAGATATTATCCAAGGCAAAAAGACTTACCTCGTGTTGAAGACATTTGAATTATGCAAAGCAGATGAAAAACAAAATTTCATAGACCTTCTTCAAGATCATTCCATGAAGGAAGAAGATAAGGTAATGAAAGTAAAAACGATATTCAACAGCTTAAACATTAGATCATTGGCAGAAAAGCTAATGATTACTTATCAGGATACTGCTTTCCAATTCTTAGATAAGATAAAAGTCGATAGGGAAAGAAAACAAGAATTAAGAGATTTAGCTAATGCCCTATTGGCAAGAGATAATTAGATTCTTTGCCATTACAACAATTGCTGTGAATAGAATCAAGTGCTAAAATAATTTGACCATTCTGTGGGCTTTTAATATTTCAAGACTGTAGTGTGCTCGTATTATTTATTAGCCAATACTAATATTATAGCTGTTGTCCGACCGAAGCGGGATCACATTTCTCTAAAATAGATTAAGTATTTGTGGTAGAAGAAGAAAAATTATAGTTTGGCTTGCTCTTGTAGGTTAAATGAAGTGATTTTGCATAAAAAACATAAAAAAAAGGAGCAACCACGAAAAAGCGGTTACCCCTCACACTATGAAACACTATATTTTGAATTGACACTTCTCAGGTTTGTTTTTCCCGATGTTGCCAAATTTTTTCAACTATTTTGATATAAAGGTAAAAACTTATTTTAGTTTATACAACTAATCATTTGAATATAAATACAATATGTAGCCTTGCCTGTTGATAAACCTAATTATTCTGAACACATTCTTCAAAAGAAAAGTTTACCATTGTACCAATCTTTTTCTATCGTCGCTCCATTCTTTTCATAGAACTTGATAGCAGGCTCATTCCAGTCCAATACTTGCCATTTTACGAGTTTCGCTCCTTTTTGTTCTGAAATCTTTAAAAATTTATTAAAAATAAGCTGACCTAAGCCGTTTTTTCTGTGTTTTTGGGTGATCACAAAGTCTTCTAAATACATCATTTTACCTTTCCAAGTCGAAAAAGTTGGATAGTACAAAGCCATCCCGACTATTTTTTGCTCAGGCATGGTGAGACCCACTATAGCTTCAAATAAACCCGATTTGAAGTGTTCTTCATAATCATTCACTGTTGTTGCAACCTCGTCGGGCAGCTTTTCATAAAAAGCCAATTCTTTTACAAGGTCAAATATACCTGGCAGATCAGCCTCAGTGGCAAGACGTACTTCGTAATCCATTTTTTTCATAAAAAAACAACTTTTTCGACTCAATTCACGCTCAAATTTTAGAGATATTTTGAATTTAAAATTCTATCTAAATAAATTGAAATTCATCTTTGTTTTACGGCAAATTAGTCGTATCTTTGCAATCGCTTTTAAAAGGGAGGAAAACCTTGGTTTATTTTTAATTATTTAGGCCATTGATAATCAGTAAATTATCTTTCTTTTTTTTAGCTCATTTGACTTAAAGATAAAAAATAATAAAATTCGAATATGCCTACAATCAATCAACTAGTAAGAAAAGGCAGAAAAAAATTGGTTACAGCCAGTAAATCCAGAGCTTTGGATTCATGCCCTCAGAAAAGAGGAGTGTGTACTAGAGTTTATACGACTACACCAAAAAAACCTAACTCTGCTTTGAGAAAAGTAGCAAAAGTAAGGTTGACAAACGGTATAGAAGTAATCGCCTATATTCCTGGAGAAGGTCACAATTTGCAAGAACACTCAATTGTTTTGCTTAGAGGTGGAAGAGTAAAGGATTTACCAGGAGTTCGATATACAATCGTTCGTGGTGCCTTGGATACAGCGGGTGTAACTGATAGACTTCAGAGTCGTTCGAAATATGGTACAAAGAGACCTAAATAATTAACAGAGCATATATTTTAGCTTTATATAATAGAAAGTCATGCGTAAAAGAAAACCAAAATTAAGGGTAATTCAGCCAGATCCACGATTTGGTGACGAATTGGTAACTCAGTTTGTTAACAACTTGATGATTCAAGGAAAAAAGTCTGTAGCATTCTCTACTTTTTATGATGCAATGGATTTGATTCAAAAAAGAACAAACGAAGATCCTCATGCTATTTGGAAGAAAGCTTTGAATAACGCAATGCCGCAAGTAGAAGTTAGAAGCCGTAGAGTAGGAGGAGCAACATTTCAAATTCCAACAGAGATTAGAGCTAAAAGAAAAATTTCTATCGGAATGAAGTGGTTAATCAAATTTGCAAGAGGAAGAAGTGGTAAAGGAATTGCAGAAAAATTATCAGCTGAATTGATTGCAGCAAGTAAAGGCGAAGGTGCAGCAGTGAAAAGAAAAGAAGATACGCACAAAATGGCTGAGTCAAATAGAGCTTTTGCTCACTTTAGAATTTAATTTATAAAATTATATATCCCATAGAAGCTTTTTTAAATTAATATCATGGCTAGAGATCTTAAATTAACGAGAAATATCGGAATTGCCGCTCACATTGATGCCGGTAAAACAACGACAACAGAACGTGTACTATATTACACAGGGTTGAGCCATAAAATTGGTGAAGTTCACGATGGTGCCGCTACGATGGATTGGATGGAGCAAGAGCAAGAAAGAGGTATTACCATTACTTCTGCTGCAACCAAAACTGAATGGACCTGGAAGGATGATGTATATACTGTAAACATTATTGACACTCCTGGTCACGTGGATTTTACCGTTGAGGTAGAACGATCTCTTCGTGTATTAGATGGTACTGTTGCTTTATTTTGTGCAGTATCTGGTGTTGAGCCTCAATCTGAAACAGTTTGGAGACAAGCAGATAGATATAAAGTTCCTAGAATTGGTTTCGTAAACAAAATGGATAGAACAGGTGCAGATTTCTTGCATGTTGTAAATGATGTTCGCGAAAAATTAGGTGCTAATGCAATTCCATTGCAGATTCCAATTGGAGCTGAAGAATCATTCGTAGGAGTTGTTGATCTTTTGACTGGAAAAGCAATGATCTGGGATGATGAAACACAAGGAATGACTTTCAAAGAAGTTCCAGTGCCAGACGATTTAGTAGAAGTAGTTGCTGAATACAGAGAAAAATTGGTTGAGGCAGTAGCGGAATACGATGAAGCCTTAATGGAAAAATTCTTTGAGGATCCAGACAGTATTACAATTGAAGAAATGAGAGCGGCAATTAGAGCTGCTGTAACAGATATGGCTATCTGCCCAATGATGTGCGGATCTGCTTTCAAAAATAAAGGAGTTCAGGCATTACTTGATGCAGTTTGTGCATTTTTGCCTTCACCATTAGATATTGAAGCAGTAGAAGGAATTGATCCTAGAACAGATGAGCCTACTTTAAGAAAACCAAGTGTAGATGAACCGTTTGCAGCTTTGGCTTTCAAAATTGCAACTGATCCATATGTAGGTCGATTGGCTTTCTTTAGAGTTTATTCTGGAAAATTACCTGCAGGATCTTATATCCTTAACAATAGATCAGGTAACAAAGAAAGAATTTCTAGAATTTACCAAATGCACGCCAATAAGCAAAATCCAATTGATGTTGTTGAGGCTGGAGATATCGCTGCAGGTGTAGGATTCAAAGACATCAGAACTGGGGATACTTTAAGTGATCTTGATAACCCAATTGTCTTGGAAAGCATGACTTTCCCAGATCCTGTTATCGGGGTAGCAATTGAGCCTAAAACTCAAAAAGACCTTGATAAACTAGGTATGGCTTTAGCAAAATTGTCTGAAGAAGATCCTACGTTTAAAGTAAGATATGATGAAGATACCAACCAAACCGTCATTAGCGGAATGGGAGAGTTGCACTTAGAGATTATCGTTGATCGTTTGAAAAGAGAATTCAAAGTTGAATGTAATCAAGGACAACCTCAGGTTAACTATAAAGAAGCACTTACAAAAGCTGTAACTCACCGTGAAAGATTGAAAAAACAATCAGGTGGTTCTGGTTTGTTTGCAGATATGGAATTCGAATTGTCTCCTGCAGATCCAGAATTTTTGGAATCGGATGATTTCAAAAATGGAAAAGAAAAGTTACAGTTTGAATGGGCAATCTTTGGTGGATCAATCGACAAAAATTACCAAAAACCTATCAAAGATGGATTCAAATCCATGATGGACAATGGTATTTTAGCTGGATACAACATCGACTCTATGAAAGTACGAGTTTATGATGGAGGTATGCACGCAGTGGATTCAAAACCTATCGCCTTTGAATTATGTGCGAAAGAAGGATTCAAAGCAGCAGCTTCTAAAGCAAAGCCAGTATTGATGGAGCCAATAATGAAATTGGAGGTTGTTACTCCTGATGATTATGTTGGATCTGTAATTGGTGATTTGAACAGAAGAAGAGGTCTTCCAAAAGGACAAGAGCCAAGAACTGGTGGTGCAGTCGCTGTGCAAGCAGATGTACCTTTATCTGAAATGTTTGGATATGTTACTTCTTTGAGAACAATTACATCTGGTAGAGCATCTTCTACAATGGAATTTTCTCACTACGCTCCTGCTCCAAAATCAATTGCAGAGGAGATTATTGACAAAGCAAAAGGCACTGTAAAGGCCTAAAAAGTAAATCATGGGGAGCAGTTTTTTACGCTGCTCCTTATTTATATAATTATTGATCATTGAAAAAGGGTTATGAATCAGAAAATTCGAATCAAGCTACGTTCTTACGATCACAATTTAGTTGATAAGTCAACTGAAAAAATCGTTAAGACAGTTCGCAACAGTGGCGCTGTTGTAACTGGCCCGATTCCGCTGCCCACGGAAAAAAAGATTTTTACCGTGTTGCGATCACCGCACGTTAACAAAAAATCTCGTGAGCAGTTCCAGTTGCGAACACACAAGAGATTAATTGAAATTTACACCCCTACCCAGAAAACGGTAGATGCACTTTCTAAGTTGGAATTGCCCAGTGGAGTAGACATTCAAGTGAAATTAACGTGACGAAAGTCCTTTTTTGAAATTATTTTTTGGGTTATTGGTATGAACTTCTACAAAAGAAGTCTATCTTTGTGCACTTTTTGAGGCGACTTTAGTTGACTCGAATGTGTTTTAAGATATACGTATCGTAATCTGTTATTTGAAAAAAAGTAATTGTGAACGGAATAATAGGTAAGAAAATAGGAATGACCAGCATCTTTGATGAATCTGGTAACAATTTAGCTTGTACAGTAGTAGAAGCCGGACCTTGTGTCATAACACAAGTGAAGTCTGAAGATACTGATGGCTACAATTCTCTCCAATTGGGTTTTGGCGAAGCAAAAGTCAAAAACACTTCTAAAGCTCTTCAAGGGCATTTCGATAAAGCTAGTACAGCACCTAAGCGCAAAGTCATGGAATTCAGAGACTTTGACTTAGATCGTCTTGTTGTCGCAGAAGGAGCAGAACCAGCACCTAAGTCCTTAGGGTCTGTATTAACCATAACTGATGTCTTCCAAGAAGGTGACATAGTGAACGTTTTTGGAGTATCAAAAGGTAAAGGTTTTCAGGGAGTTGTAAAAAGACACAATTTTAAAGGTGTCAACGATGCAACTCACGGTCAGCATAACAGACAAAGAGCTCCGGGTTCTATTGGTGCAGCATCTTATCCAGCGAAAGTATTCAAAGGAATGAGAATGGCAGGAAGAACAGGTGGTAATAGAACTAAAATTACCAACTTGGAAGTTCTTAAAATTTATCCAGATAAGAATTTAATACTTATCAAAGGAGCAATCCCTGGTCACAAAGGGGCTTTTGTAGTAATCGAAAAGTAATCAGACAATGAAACTTGACGTAATAAATATCGAGGGTTCTAAAACAGGTAGATCTGTAGATTTACCGGATAGCATATTTGCTGTTGAACCAAATGAGCATGCTGTTTACCTTGCAGTAAAACAGTACAATGCCAACCAAAGACAAGGAACTTCTAAAGCGAAAGAAAGAGGTGAGGTTAAAGGTTCTACCAGAAAGATTAAAAAGCAAAAAGGTACAGGTAGTGCTAGAGCAGGTGATATCAAGAATCCTTTGTTTAGAGGTGGAGGACGAGTTTTTGGTCCTAGACCACAAAACTATAACGTTCGCTTGAATAAGAAAGTAAAAACTTTAGCAAGAAACTCTGCTCTAAGTAGCAAAGCCGCAAAAGGTGAAATTATTGTTATCGAAGATTTTACTTTTGAAAATCCAAAAACAAAAGAATACTTAAGCATTCTTTCAAAATTGGATCAACAAAATAATAAGACCCTTTTGGTAACTAGTGATTTGGAGAAAAACCTCCTATTGTCTGCTAGAAACCTTAAAAGATCAAGCATTGCACGTGTTCAGGATTTAAATACTTTTGAAGTTTTAAATGTGAAAACATTAATAATCTCTGAAAGCGCAATCAGTAAAATTAAATAAACCATTTTCGACTAATCGAAAATTAGATAGAATTCAAAATGGCAAAGAATATTTTAATCAAACCAATTATTACAGAAAAGGCAGAAGGTCTTTCTGAGAAATTGAACCAGTACAGCTTTGTCGTTGCAAAAGGCTCGAATAAAGTTGAGATCAAAAAAGAAATTGAAAAGATGTACAGCGTAAACGTTGAA
This sequence comes from uncultured Saprospiraceae bacterium, assembly GCA_938041325.1. GTDB lineage: Bacteria > Bacteroidota > Bacteroidia > Chitinophagales > Saprospiraceae > CALIAG01. Next base: position 14,603 of record CALIAG010000392.1, read on the forward strand.
TCTGTCAATACTTTGGTCATGCCTGGGAAAACGAAAAGCAGAAGTTCAAAAAGAACTGTCCTTAAAGGAAGAGTTCCTTCTTTCAAAAAGGCTATAGTTACTCTTGCACAAGGTGAAGAAATTGATTTCTTCGGAGATATTTAAATTTGATAAATTCTTAGACCTTTAGGTTCTAAATATAATTAGATAAAGATGCCAATTAAAAAGTACAAACCGTTGACTCCAGGTACTCGTTTCAGAGTAGGAAATGCTTATGCGGAAATTACTGCAAGTAAGCCGGAGAAAAGTTTGGTTGCTCCATTGAAAAAAAGTGGGGGTAGAAACCATGATGGGAAAATGACTGTACGAAACAGAGGTGGAGGACACAAAAGAAAATACCGGATCATTGATTTCAATAGAAACAAAGAAGGTCTGAACGCTACTGTTTCTAGTATTGAATACGATCCAAACCGTACGGCATTTATCGCTTTGGTACAATACGAAGACAAAGAAAAGAGATATATCATTGCTCCTAAAGGTCTTAATGTAGGAGATACAATTCGGTCTGGAAGAGACGCGACTCCTGTAGTAGGTAATGCAATGTATCTTTCAGATATTCCTCTAGGTGCAGCGATTCATGCAATCGAAATGACACCAGGAAAAGGTGCTGCTTTAGCTAGAAGCGCTGGAACCAATGGCCTACTTGTAGGACGTGAAGGAAAATATGCAATCATTAAATTACCTTCAGGTGAAGTTAGAAGAATCTTGATGACTTGTAAAGCAACGATTGGTGCTACTTCTAATCCAGATCACGGTCTTACAGTACTTGGAAAGGCAGGAAGAAAAAGATGGATAGGACGTAGATCAAGAGTTAGAGGGGTAGCAATGAATCCAGTAGATCACCCGATGGGTGGAGGTGAGGGTAAATCTTCAGGAGGACACCCAAGATCTCGGACAGGGATTATGGCTAAAGGTCAAAAAACCAGAAATAATAAGAAGTATTCTACTAGTCTTATTATTACGAAAAGAAAGAAAAAAAATAAAAAATAATGTGTTCTTAGTTGCTTAAGTAACAGAACCTAAATAGCATTTTAATATGGCTAGATCAATTAAAAAAGGACCGTACGTTTTTCACAAATTGCTTGGCAAAGTTCATAAAGCAAAAGAGTCAAACAAAAAGATTGTGATCAAAACTTGGTCAAGAGCATCAATGATTATTCCTGATATGGTAGGTGAAACGATCGCTGTACATAATGGAAAAACATTTGTTCCTGTTTTTGTAACAGAAAACATGGTAGGTCATAAATTAGGAGAATTTGCTCCTACGCGTACCTTTAGAGGGCACGCAGGTAATCGTAAAAAATAAAAGCAATAGTGATTTTAGTAAATCACTTTCAAATTTTTAAAATAATACAAAATGGAAGCCGTAGCTAGACTTAGAAATTGTCCGATGTCCGCTCGCAAAATGCGTTTGGTTGTTGACAACATAAGAGGCAAAAAAGTTGACGAAGCTTTGAATCTTTTGCGATTCACAAAAAAAGAAGCGTCTGAATGGTTGGAAAAAGTTGTCCTTGCTGCAATCGCAAACTGGGAAAACAAAAATGGTTTGATCGCAGGTGCTGATGATCACGACCTATTTATAAAAACAGCTTTCGTTGATGACGGCAGAATGCTAAAAAGATTCCGTCCTGCACCACATGGTCGTGCACACAGAATCCGTAAAAGAACGAATCACGTTACTATTATAGTTGAAAATAGAGTTCCTTTTGCCGGTGAAGAAAATATCGGAAAAGCAACAGCAGCTACTAACGAAGAAGAATAAATTATTTCTAGAGTATTTAATAAACCATTATGGGTCAAAAGACAAATCCAATAGGTAATAGGTTAGGTATCATCAGAGGATGGGAATCTAACTGGTTTGGTGGAAAAGATTTTGCGGAAAAGGTAGTAGAAGATGAAAAAATCAGAGTCTACATGCGCGCAAGAATCCGTAAAGGAGGAATTGCAAGAATCATTATTGAGCGTACCTTGAAAAGAATCACAGTTACAGTTCACACTTCAAGACCAGGTATTATCATTGGGAAAGGTGGATCTGAAGTAGATCGTATCCGTGAAGAGTTGAAAAAACTAACTGGAAAAGATGTTCAAATAAATATCGTAGAGATTCGTAAGCCAGAATTGGATGCGGCTATCGTTGGAGAGTCTGTTGCAAAACAAATTGAAGCTCGTATCAACTATAGAAGAGCCATCAAATCTGCAATTGCTTCTACAATGAGAGTTGGTGCTGAAGGAATTAAAGTAAGAATCGCTGGTCGATTGAACGGAGCAGAGATGGCACGTTCTGAAGAATATAAAGATGGAAGAACTCCTCTTCACACATTTAGAGCAGATATCGATTACGCATTGACAGAAGCACTTACTGTTTACGGTAAAATTGGAATTAAAGTGTGGATCTGTAAAGGAGAAGTTTTAGGTAAAAGAGATTTATCACCTAATGTAGGAACAGGCAAGAAGGATAAAGGTGGAAATAGAGGTGGAAATCGTGGCGGCGGAAATAGAGGTGGTGGAAACCGTGGAGGCGGTGGAAATAGAGGTGGAAGAAATTAAAGATCACGTTAGATAATTAGGCGAAAATCCCGTACCTTTGCCCTGCTTTTTTAAAAAGCGGATTTCATGGTCGGCTATTTATAGAAATTACAAATTTTAAGAAATGTTACAGCCAAAAAGAACTAAGTACCGGAAGCAGCAGAAAGGAAGAAATACTGGATTGGCTCAAAAAGGTAGTCAAATCTCCTTCGGCTCTTATGGCTTAAAGTCTCTTGACAGAGGGTTTCTCACAAACCGTCAGATTGAAGCAGCGCGTATTGCGATGACAAGACATATGAAAAGAGAGGGTAGCGTTTGGATTAGAATTTTTCCAGACAAACCGATCACAGCAAAGCCTCTTGAGGTACGGATGGGTAAAGGTAAAGGAGCATTGTCTCACTACGTTGCAGTTATCAAGCCGGGAAGAATTATGTTTGAATTGGATGGTGTATCTGTAGAAACTGCCAAAGAAGCATTAAGACTTGCTGCTCAAAAACTTCCAGTGCAAACTAAGTTTGTTATTCGAAGAGATTTAAAATAATAATTTACCTCTTTTTATAAAGAGATTAATAATAAGATAATGGCGACTAAAAAATATTTGGAACTACAAGAATTCGTGGATGCTGACTTAGCAAGCGAATTGGCAGAAACAGAAGTTCAGTACCAAAAATTAAAATTTGACCACGCTATCAAAGGATTGGATAATCCAATTCAATTGCGCGGTGTCAGAAGAGATATTGCACGTATCAAATCTGAAATTCGTAGAAGAGAAGTGTCTAAAATGACACCTGAGCAAATTGCCAAAAGATCTAGAATTAGAACAAGAAGAAAATAATTTATTGTTGGTTGTGAATTCAGCTATGCTATCTTTTTAAATTATGACTGAAAAAAAAATAAGAAAACAGAGAGTAGGTGTTGTTACAAGCACTAGTATGGATAAATCCATTACAATTTCTGTTCAAAGAAAACTTCAACATGGTGTTTATGGAAAATTCGTTAAGAAAACGAAAAAATTCATGGTACACGATGAGAAAAATGAATGCAACGTTGGCGATACCGTTAAAATAATGGAAACGCGACCATTGAGCAAACGCAAAAGATGGAGAATGGTAGAAATTCTTGAAAGAGCGAAGTAATTCAAATTTCAGTAAAATTTCAAAAGATAAAACTGAATTTACTTCAGTAAAAATTTAGAACAATGATACAGCAAGAATCAAGGTTAAAAGTAGCTGACAATAGTGGGGCGAAACAAGTGTTATGTATCCGCGTGCTTGGAGGTTCAGGACGTCGTTATGCATCTATTGGAGACCAAATAGTGGTTTCTGTAAAAGAAGCATCTCCAGGAGGAGTAAAAAAAGGTACAGTTTCAAGAGCAGTAATTGTAAGAACTAAGAAAGAGATCAGAAGAAAAGATGGATCATATATCCGTTTCGATGATAACGCTGTTGTTCTATTAACTGAGAATGAAGAACCAAGAGGAACTCGTATTTTTGGACCTGTAGCAAGAGAATTAAGAGACAGAGATTATATGAGAATCGTATCTCTTGCACCTGAAGTACTTTAATAGAAAAGTGTACGGTTGAGATTACTCAATCTATTTAAACAAAAGAAAAAATACTTTTTATCATGGCTAAGAAATCATCAAGCATCAAGCGATTCGCGCCCAAAATGAAAATCAAGAAGGGAGACCGCGTTTTGGTTATTGCTGGAGCCGATAAAGGAAAACAAGGTGAAGTTTTGGAAATTTTACCTCTCAAAAATAAAGCGATTGTCGAACAGGTTAATATTCGTAAGAAGCACCAGAAGCCTACGAATGAAAACCCGGGAGGAATCAACGAAATCGCAGCTCCGATTCATCTTTCTAACTTAATGTTAATCGATCCTAAAACAGGAGAGCGTACAAGAGTTGGAAGAAAAGTGGAGAACGATAAAATAGTAAGATATTCTAAGAAGTCTGGTGAAATTATTAAGTAATGAGCTACCAACCAAGATTAAAGACAAAGTATAAAGAAGAAGTTGTTTCTAAATTAACAGAACAATTCAGTTATACGACTATTATGCAAGTTCCTAAACTGCTTAAGATCGCTGTCAATCAGGGTCTTGGTGGAGCTACCGCTGATAAAAAAATTGTTGACAATGCTTTAAAAGAAATGACCATGATTACAGGTCAAAAAGCAGTGCCTACAGCCGCTAAAAAATCAGTCTCTAACTTTAAGTTGAGAGAAGGGATGACAATTGGAGCAAGAGTGACTTTGAGACACGACCAAATGTATGAATTCCTTGACAGACTTATCAGTGTCGCTTTACCACGGGTACGTGACTTTAGAGGAATTAACGATAAGAGCTTTGATGGAAACGGAAACTATTCCCTTGGTATCAAAGAACAAATCATATTTCCTGAAATTGATTTGGATCAAATTAGTAAAATTTCAGGTATGGACATCACATTCGTAACAAGTGCAAAAACAGATGCGGAAGCTCTGGCTTTGTTGAAAGAGTTAGGAATGCCGTTCAAAAATCAAAGAAACTAGAAAATACTTTAGAATTTTAATCAATAAAAATGGCAAAGAAATCAATCATTGCAAGAGAAAGAAAGCGGGAAAGAATGGTGGCTAAATATGCTGAATTAAGAGCTCAGCTTAAGAAAGATGGAAAGTGGGATGAGCTGGATAAGCTTCCACGAAATTCTAATAAAATTAGATTGCATAATAGATGTCAATTGAGCGGAAGACCTAAAGGATATATGAGAATGTTTGGTATTTCTCGTGTTGCTTTTCGTAAAATGGCTTTGGAAGGAAAAATTCCAGGTGTCACGAAAGCAAGTTGGTAATTAATTTAAAGATTTTTTAAAATTATAGACGCTATATAATGGTAGTAACTGATCCAATAGCAGATTATTTGACTCGTATTCGAAATGCACAGCAAGCTGAGCATAAGGTCGTTGAAATTCCATCTTCTAAAATGAAGAAGGCTTTAACAGAAATCCTATACGATCAAGGCTTTATTTTGAAATATAAATTTAGCGATGACGAAGGAAAACAAGGAATAATAAGACTTGCCTTGAAATACGATCCTATTACTAAAAAACCTCTTATCAGAAAATTAGGTCGAATTAGTAGACCAGGTCTTCGTAAATACATGAAGTCTTCTGATATTCCAAGAATTATAAATGGACTTGGCCTTACCATTGTATCTACTTCACAGGGAGTAATGTCTGGTAAAAAAGCCCAATCCTTAAATATAGGTGGCGAAGTGATTTGCTACGTTTACTAAATCACTTCCTTTTTTAATTTTTAAAAATTGTGTCATGTCAAGGATAGGAAAAGCACCAATTGCAATGCCGGATAAAGTTGAATTTTCAATTTCCAAAGGCAACATGGTGACGATTAAAGGACCTAAAGGTGAGTTACAACAACAAATTGATCCAGACCTTTCTGTAGAATTGGAAGACGGAAGCTTAGTTGTTAAAAGACCTACAGACCAGAAAAGACACCGTGCTTATCATGGTTTGTACAGATCTTTGCTTTCTAACATGGTTACCGGTGTTTCTGAAGGATTTAAGAAAGAAATGGAATTGGTCGGTGTAGGATACAGAGCAGACAATCAAGGGCAGCTTTTAACATTGATGTTAGGTTACTCTCACCCTGTAATGTTTTATGTTCCGGATGAAGTAAAATTGACAACCGAGACAAAAAAAGGATCTCCACCATTAGTAGTATTAGAAAGTCATGATAAGCAGTTGTTAGGTCAAGTAGCAGCCAAGATTCGTGCCTTTAGAAAACCAGAACCTTACAAAGGAAAAGGTATCAGGTTTGTGGGTGAACAAATTAGAAGAAAAGCAGGTAAAACTGCAGCTAAATAATTTCAGATGAAGCTTACTAATAACGAAAGAAGAAAACGCATTCATTACAGAATTCGTAAGAAAATTAAAGGTTCTGCTAACCTTCCTAGATTATCTGTTTTCAGAAGCAATAAAGCTATTGAAGTTCAACTTATTGATGATGTGAATGGCCATACATTGCTCGCTGCATCTTCAAGAGAAAGTGCGGTAGCTTCAGCTGGAAATAAAACGGCAGTTGCTAAAGAAGTAGGAAAATTGATAGCTGAAAAAGCAAAGGCTCAAGATATCGAAAACATAGTTTTTGATAGAAGTGGCTATTTATATCACGGTCGTGTTAAAGCTTTGGCTGAAGGCGCTCGCGAAGGAGGTCTTAAATTCTAAAACGAATCGAATATGGCACATAATAATAATAATAAAGGAAAACGTGTACGTCCAACAGACTCTGACTTAAAAGAGAAGTTGGTTAATTTGAACCGTGTTGCGAAAGTCACCAAAGGTGGACGGACATTTAGCTTTGCTGCAATCGTTGTTGTAGGAGACGGAAAAGGAACAGTTGGACACGGATTAGGAAAAGCAAGAGACGTTTCTGAATCAATTGCAAAAGCTGTTGATGATGCTAAAAAGAATTTAATCAAAGTTCCAATTTATAAAGGAACCATTCCACACGAGCAAAAAGGAAAGTACGGAGCTGGAAAAGTATTTATTAAACCAGCTGGTGCGGGAACAGGTGTAATTGCCGGTGGTGCAATGCGTGCCGTTTTAGAGATTGCTGGTATCCAAAATGTACTTGCAAAATCTCAAGGATCTTCAAATCCTCACAACGTAGTGAAAGCTACAGTTGATGCTTTGTCGAAATTGAGAAGCCCAATGGATATTGCAAAACAACGCAATATTACTATGGAGAAATTATTTAATGGATAGTTCCGGAAACGGAGTTTAAATCTACTATAATGGCACAGGTTAAAGTTACTCAAAGAAAAAGCGTAATCGATCGTTCTAAAAGACAGAAAGGTACAATGCAAGCTTTAGGGCTTCGCAAAATGAATCAATCTGTTACTCATGAGGCTACACCTCAAATTTTGGGCATGATTGCTAAAGTGAACCACTTAGTTGAGGTGGAACATTTATAATTGAAAATCGTAATAATATTCATTCCAATCCAATAAAGGAGCAATAAAATGGAATTACATAATTTAAGACCTGCAAAAGGTTCAGTCAAAAAGAGAAAGCGAATAGCACGTGGTCAGGGATCAGGTAGAGGTGGAACTTCTACTAGAGGTCATAAAGGTCAAAAATCCCGATCTGGTTATAGCCGAAAGAGAAGTTTTGAAGGTGGGCAGATGCCTCTTCAAAAGCGTGTACCTAAAAGAGGTTTTAAGAACCCAAACAGAGTTGCATTTGTTCCTCTTAATGTCAGTAGACTTCAAGAAATTGCTGAAAAGTACAACTTGAGCACCATTGATATGGAAACTTTAGTTTCTAATGGTATTGTCAGAAAAAATGACAAGATCAAAATCCTAGGAAAAGGAAACTTGTCCAATAAATTAACCGTAACTGCACATGCATGTTCTGATAGTGCAAAAACGGCAATAGAAGGACAAGGCGGTAGTATCACAATCGTTTAAAAACTGGAATGAATCCTGCAGGGTTATTTTATTCTGCATCGGCCTGAATAAAAATCAGGATTTTTCATTCAGCCAAATCGAAGCAACAATTTACGGATGAAAAGATTTATCACTACTATACAGAACATTTGGAAAATTAAAGAATTGAGAAATCGAATTCTATTCACCATGGCTATGCTAATGGTTTTTAGATTTGGATCATATGTCGTTCTTCCAGGTGTTAACCCTGCAGCATTGGACACAGCTTCAAGCTCAGGTGGAAATGATATTTTAGGTTTGATTAACGTATTTACAGGAGGTGCATTTAACAATGCAGCTGTATTTGCTTTAGGAATTATGCCTTATATCACAGCATCGATTATCATCCAATTATTGGGTTTTGCTGTTCCTTACTTTCAAAGACTTCAGCAAAGAGAGGGAGAATCTGGTCGTAAAAAATTAAGCCAAATTACTAGATTATTGACAGTAGCCATTACCTTGGTTCAAGGAGGTGGATACTTGACTTATATTAGTAGCATGCCAGGTGCAGTATCTGGTGCAGTACCACCTTCAATTTGGTGGTTCTCAAATATAATCATCTTAGCTACAGGTACTATTTTCGCTATGTGGTTAGGAGAGCGTATTACCGATAAAGGTATCGGTAATGGTGTATCTCTTTTGATTACAATTGGTATCATTGCAACATTGCCTTCAGCATTAATTTTTGAATTCCAATCACAGTTAGAAACAAGTGGTTTGATTTTATTTGTTGTTGAAATGGCAGTACTATTCCTTGTCGTACTAGCTACGGTAATGATTGTACAGGCAGTCAGGAGAATTCCAATACAGTTTGCTAAGCGAATGGTTGGAAGAGGTAGCTCTACAATACCAGTAACTGGTGCAAGAGATTACATTCCAATTAAAGTGAATGCAGCAGGGGTTATGCCTATTATCTTCGCACAAGCACTTATGTTTGTACCTGCTTACGCTGCTCAATTGTTTTCAAGTGGAAACCCAGAGGATGTGAGTAGCTCTAGCTTGATGGCACAATTAAATGATTTTACTTCAGTTCCTTATAACATAATCTACTTCCTTTTAGTAGTTATTTTTACCTACGTTTATACAGCATTATTAGTAAATCCACAGCAATATTCTGAATACCTTAAACGTCAAAATGCCTTTATACCAGGTATTAAGCCAGGTAAGAAAACTGCAGACTTCATTGATAGTATTACAACAAGAATCACCTTGCCAGGATCTGTATTCCTAGGGTTGATATCTATTATGCCAGCGTTTGCTGCTGGTGCTGGAGTTAATACTGCCTTTGCAATGTTCTTCGGAGGTACTTCTTTGCTAATTCTTGTAGCTGTTGTTTTGGACACACTTCAACAAATTGAATCTCATTTATTAATGAGAAAGTACGATGGGTTAGTAAAATCAGGTAGACTTAAAGGAAGAAGTGGTGTACAAGGAATTGGTGCCAGTATGTAATTATTTGCTGTCGTTCGGGGGGAATAAAGAAAAACTTCATTCTTGTCCGTTAGATTGAGCAAAAGAAAAGGATTAAACTCACGAATGATTTTTTATAAAACTGCAGACGAAATTGAACTCATTAGAGAGAGCTGCCTGTTGGTGTGTAAAGCATTAACGCATGTAGCCTCCATAATAAGACCCGGTATTACTGGTGAAGAGATAGATAAAGCTGCAGAAGAATTAATCAGAGATCACAATGCTAAGCCTGGATTTAAAGGCTATAGAGGGTTTCCCGCCACACTTTGTATTTCACCTAACGAAGGCGTAGTCCACGGTATTCCTACCAAAAAAGAATTCCAAAATGGAGATGTAGTTTCTGTAGATTGCGGATCTTATTTGAATGGATTCTATGGCGATTCAGCGTTTACATTTGCTTTAGGAGAAGTTGATGAAGCAACCATGGAGCTGCTTCGCGTAACCAACACCTCTTTATACCTCGGTATCGAAAACGCTATTGAAGGACGGAGAATAGGGGACATTGGCTTTGCAGTACAAGATTATTGCGAAAATCAACATCCTTATGGTATTGTACGAGAATTAGTTGGCCACGGTATTGGTAGAGAATTGCATGAGTCTCCTGAAGTTCCAAATTATGGTAAAAGAGGCAAGGGCGCAAAGCTAAAGGAAGGATTGGTTATCGCAATAGAACCAATGGTGAATTTAGGTACAAAGGATGTCCAACAATCTAATGATGGATGGACCATCATCACAAAAGACAAGAAACCATCTGCTCATTTTGAACATACTGTAGCAGTGAAAAAGGATAAAGCAGATATACTTTCTAACCACAAATTGATTGAAGAAGCAATACTAAAAAACCCAAATGTCAACAGCGTTGGGGTTAAAAACACCTTAACACAAGCCTCTTAATCAAATCCTTCCCGATTTCTTGTAAATTTTCTTAGTATTTTTTTGTTAAAACAAGCAAGAATTTGCTTTTTTTTGTATCTTTGCACACCTAAATCAAAATATGGCAAAGCAAGAGTTAATAAAGCAAGATGGAATTATAGAAGAAGCACTCTCAAATGCAATGTTCAGAGTGCGTCTAGAAAATGATCATACTATAGTAGCTACGATCTCTGGAAAAATGAGAATGAATTACATTCGAATCCTTCCAAGTGATAAAGTTGCAGTAGAAATGTCTCCATATGACTTGTCCAGAGGACGAATCATATACAGATATAAGTAAATCATCTTATTCCTTTTTGAATCTCTATTATTTTAAATACTAGAGGTTGATTGAGGGGTTTCGCCAAATTGAGAAATTAATTTTTAAAATAAAGTACAGTCATGAAGGTAAGAGCATCAATTAAAAAAAGATCAGCAGATTGCAAGATCGTAAGACGCAAAGGAAAGCTCTACGTCATTAACAAGAAAAATCCTAGGTTCAAGCAAAGACAAGGATAATCTTTTAACTCTTTAATTAAGTATACAATGGCTCGGATATCAGGAGTAGATTTACCAAGAAACAAAAGAGGTGTTATTGCACTTACTTACATCTATGGAATTGGTGCAACTAAGGCGAAAGAGATCTTAGAGAAAATAGAAGTAGACGAAAGCACGAAAGTGAGCGACTGGACAGATGAAAGTGTTCGTCAAATCACTCAAATGTTACAGGACGAATATAAAGTGGAAGGTCAATTAAGATCAGAAACTCAAATGAATATCAAACGATTGATGGATATCGGTTGTTACAGAGGGCTTCGTCATAGAAAGGGACTTCCGTTAAGAGGTCAAAGAACGCAGACCAACGCAAGAACGAGAAAAGGAAAAAGAAAAACGGTTGCCAACAAAAAGAAAGCAACTAAATAATAAACTTATCAGACTGCTTGATTCAGTGTATTTATACTGGATCAACTTTTAATCTTCATTATAATGGCGAAAGGCAGAAAAACTAAAAGTAGAAAAGTTAAGGTAGAACCAGAAGGCTTGGCATTTATCAAAGCTTCGTTCAACAATATCATTATCTCAATTTGCAACAAGCAAGGACAAGTTATTTCTTGGGCTTCTGCTGGTAAAGCAGGTTTCCGTGGTTCTAAAAAGAACACACCGTATGCTGCTCAAGTTGCTGCTGCAGATGCTGCTAAAGTTGCTTACGAATCAGGAATGCGTTCTGCTGAGGTTTTTGTAAAAGGTCCTGGTTCAGGAAGAGAAGCTGCAATCCGTGCTTTAGATGGCAACGGCATTAAAGTTTCAAGAATCAAAGACGTTACTCCAATACCGCACAACGGTTGTCGTCCACCAAAGAAGAGAAGAGTTTAATCCTATTTTTAAATTAATTCAGGTCAACTAGACATGGCAAGATATACAGGTCCTAAAACGAAGAAATCAAGAGCTTTCGGCCAATCCCTTTTCGGATACGATAAATCCTTTGATAAAAAGAATTATCCTCCAGGCCAGCATGGTAACACCAGACGAAGAAAGCAAAAGTCTGACTATGCTAACCAATTAATGGAAAAGCAGAAAGCTAAATATACCTATGGTGTATTAGAAAGACAATTTAGAAAAACTTTCGTAGCTGCTTCGAGCAAGAAAGGTGTAACTGGTGAAGTTTTGCTTCAGTTTTTGGAAGCAAGATTGGATAATGTTGTTTTCAGAATGGGTATTGCACCTTCAAGAGCAGCAGCACGTCAGTTGGTTTCACACAAACACATCCTTTTAAACGGAGTAGTAACAAATATTCCTTCTTGTCAATTGAGAGCTGGAGATGTTGTTTCGGTTAGAGGAAGATCTCAAAACCTTGAGGCAATCAGAGACAGCATAACTTCAAAATCAGAAGTTAGAAAATTTGGTTGGTTAGAATGGAACGGTGATCGCAAAGAAGGAGTCTTCTTAGCTTACCCAGAAAGAAGTGAAATTCCAGAAAAGATCAACGAACAACTTATCGTTGAACTTTACTCAAAATAATCTTAATCGAAAATGGTCACAATTATCTTGTGATCATTTTCGCTTGTTTTAATAAGAATCTAAGCCGACATCGAAGTCGGTTTTCTTAAACCTCTCAAGAATACTCGCATATGAGCATTTTAAATTTTCAAAAGCCCGACAAAATCCTTCTTCAAAAAGCTACTGATTTTGAAGGTACTTTCGAATTCAAACCTCTTGAACCTGGATTTGGTCAAACTGTAGGTAACTCACTAAGAAGAGTATTGCTTTCTTCTCTAGAGGGTTTTTCTATTTCTGCTATTCGTATTGCAGGTGTAGAACACGAGTTTTCTACTATCCGTGGAGTCGTTGAAGACGTTGTAGACATCATTTTGAACTTGAAACAAATTCGTTTGAAGCAATTGATTTCTGATGAAGACGTGAGTTCAGAAAAAATTTATCTAACTATCAACGGAAAAGAGGAATTTAAAGCAGGTGATATAGAAGAACACACCAACGTATTCAAAGTTATGAATCCGGATCTTCTTGTTTGCCAAATGGAACCATTCGTAAACTTAGAAATGGAATTGACCATTACTAAAGGACGTGGTTATGTTCCTGCTGATGAGAATTTGCCAAAAGATGCTGCAATTGGTGTTATTCCAATTGATGCAATCTATACGCCAATCAAAAATGTATCCTACCAAGTTTCTAACACACGTGTTGGACAACGTACGGATTATGAAAAATTAACTATAGAAGTAAAAACTGATGGTACTATTCATCCGGAAGATGCCATTAAAGAAGCTTCAAGAATATTGATTCAACACTTGATGTTGATCACTGATGAAAACATCACATTTGAAGATGCATCAGGTAGAGAAGATAATATCGTAGATGAGCACATCTTACACATGCGTAAATTGTTGAAAACTTCTTTGGAAGACCTCGATTTATCTGTAAGAGCTTACAACTGTTTGAAAGCAGCGAAAATCAATACGCTTGCTGAAATGGTTCGCTATGATACACATGAATTGTTGAAATTCAGAAACTTTGGTAAAAAGTCATTGGTAGAGATTGAAGAGTTATTGCAAGAGAAAGGATTGACCTTTGGTATGGATTTGTCAAAGTATAAATTAGACGAAGAGTAAAAATATTTTTTTGCAGAAACTTAGTACGTCTTCAGTTGAAGAGTGGAAAAGTGCTGCGATGATAACCATTTTAAAATTTTAAGCCATGCGGCACGGAAAGAAATTTAACCATCTTGGTAGAAAAGTTGGACACAGAAAAGCGCTTTTAAAGAACTTATCTTGTGCATTAATTCAACACAAAAGAATTAACACTACAGTAGCTAAAGCAAAAGCTTTAAGAAAGTATTTAGAGCCTGTAATGACAAAAGCTAAAAACAATACAACTCACTCAAGAAGGGTAGTATTCTCTTATTTGCAAAACAAAGATGCAGTTAAAGAGTTATTTGATTCTATCGCCGCGAAAATAAAAGATAGACCTGGAGGATATTTAAGAATCATCAAAACAGGGTTCAGAAAAGGAGATGGAGCAGAAATGGCTATGATTGAAATGGTTGATTATAATGAAATCTTTACTTCAGCTTCAAAAAGTGGTGATACAGCTACTGGCTCGAAGAAGAAGACAAGAAGAAGAGGAGGCAAGAAATCTGCTGCCGCAACTACAGCAGCTGTTGCTACTGAAGCAGTTGCAGAAGTGGCTGAAGATATCGCAGGAGAAGAAGAATAGATATGAATATACAAATCATATAAGTTTGAAAAGGGCAAATCTGTTAATTAGCAGTTTTGCCCTTTTTCATTGTCGGGTGGAAATATTATCTTTACCCAAATTTTGAAAACATACATTCGCTGGCCTAACCAATATCCAAGGTATTTTAAAATCTAAGTTCAATAAGTAAATCTGTAAAAAGATAAATTACTTTTTTGGTCCACCATTTTTTAATCTCGAAGAAATAATCTGAAGCAATGACACTATCAGGAGACAAAAAGAAAAAGCCCGCAATTCTGCTACTTGCAGATGGTACTATTTATCATGGAACAGCAGCGGGGAAAAAAGGTACAACAACAGGAGAGATTTGCTTCAATACCGGGATGACTGGTTATCAAGAAGTTTTTACCGATCCTTCCTATTTCGGTCAAATACTAGTGACCACCAATGCGCATATCGGTAACTACGGTACGAAGAATAGCGACACAGAATCTGGCGATATAAAAATAGCTGGTCTAGTTTGCAAAAACTTCACCATCCCGTTTTCCAGACAAATGGCCGATGAAAGTATACAAGATAATTTCGAAAGAGAAAACCTTGTTGGAATATGCGACGTAGATACTAGAGCCATTGTTAGACATATCCGAAATAAAGGAGCAATGAATTGTATCATCTCTTCTTCTATATTAGATGTTGATGAATTGAAAAAAGAGCTAGATAAAGTGCCTTCAATGGAAGGTTTAGAACTGGCTTCTAAAGTGAGTACAAAAGAAAGCTATTTCCTAGGTAACGAATCGGCTCCAATCAAAATCGCAGTTTTGGATTTCGGCATTAAGCAAAACATCCTAAGGTGCTTTTTAAAGAGAAACTGTTATGTGAAAGTCTTTCCGGCAAAGACTCCTTTTGCAGAAATTAGCGCTTGGAATCCTGACGGTTACTTTTTATCTAATGGACCTGGTGATCCATCCTCAATGGGGTATGCAGTGGCAACGGTGAAAGAACTTTTGACAACGAACAAACCATTATTCGGCATTTGTTTAGGTCACCAACTATTGGCTTTGGCTGTTGATATACCAACGTATAAAATGCACAATGGACATCGTGGTATCAATCATCCTGTAAAAAACTTAAATACAGGGAAATGTGAAATTACAAGTCAAAATCATGGTTTTGGAGTAAGTCCAGAAGCCATCAACGCCAGAAAAGAAGATATTGCTATTACACATATTAATCTCAATGACGATACTATTGAAGGGATTAAAATAAAAAGCAAAAAAGCTTTCTCTGTTCAATATCATCCAGAAGCTTCTCCGGGACCACATGACTCACGTTATCTGTTCGATAATTTTATGGAAATGATTGCAGAAGATAAAGGAATAGAGATTGAAAGGGTAATCGGCGTTAGTACTGAATAGAATTGTGAGAGCAAACCATTTTAGCAAATTAGAATTGAATCTAGTACGGTTCAATCTGTTTATATTTTTCTTACCAAATAATCCAAAATTTAATATGCACTGCTTCGAACCAGTGTGATTTTTAAATTCTAAATTAAAAATTTAAATGAGCGAAATTATTGACATTCGTTCCAGAGAGATTCTGGATTCAAGAGGAAATCCTACCGTAGAGGTAGAAGTATTAACTGAAGATGGAGCCTTTGGTAGAGCAGCAGTTCCTTCAGGAGCTTCAACAGGTAAATATGAAGCTGTAGAATTGCGAGATGGCAATAAAAAAAGGTTTTTAGGAAAAGGTGTTTTGAAAGCTTGCGCCAACGTAAATAAAAATATCAGAGAAGCATTAATCGGTGTAGATGTTTTTGACCAAGTATACATTGATTCATTGATGTTGCAAATAGACGGTACCAAGAATAAAAAGAAATTGGGAGCCAATGCAATCTTAGGGGTTTCATTAGCTGTAGCAAAAGCAGCAGCTGAAGAATCTTGCCAACCTTTATATCGATATGTTGGTGGTGTCAATGCACATGTATTGCCAGTGCCGATGATGAATATTCTAAACGGTGGTTCTCATGCGGACAACAGTATAGATTTTCAAGAGTTTATGGTTATGCCGATTGGAGCAGATTCTTTTTCTACAGGTCTTAGAATGGGGGTTGAAGTTTTCCACCACTTAAAAGCTGTTTTGAAAAAGAAAGGTCATTCTACCAATGTAGGTGATGAAGGTGGTTTCGCACCCAACTTGAAATCAAACAAAGAAGCAATTGAAATCGTATTGAAAGCAATTGAGGCAGCTGGTTACCGACCAGGTGAGGATATGGTAATAGCAATGGACGCCGCAGCTTCGGAGTTTTATGATAAAAAAAGTAAGAAATACCACTTCCACCAATCAACAGGAGATAAATTGACTTCTTCTGAAATGGTTAGTTTTTGGAAAGATTGGTGTAAAAAATATCCCATCAAATCCATTGAAGATGGTTTGGATGAAGACGATTGGAAAGGCTGGCAAGAAATGACTGCAGCAATCGGTGACTCTGTACAGGTTGTTGGTGATGATTTGTTCGTAACGAATACGGAACGATTAAAGAAAGGAATTGAAAACAAATCTGCGAATTCAATTTTAATTAAAGTGAATCAGATTGGTTCTTTGACGGAAACGATTGAAGCAGTAAGAATGGCATCTAGCAACTCGTTTACCAGTGTAATGTCTCACCGTTCTGGAGAGACCGAAGATACAACGATTGCGGATTTAGCAGTAGCATTGAATACTGGCCAGATTAAAACAGGTTCTGCGAGTCGTTCTGACCGGATTGCTAAGTACAATCAATTGCTAAGAATTGAAGAAGAATTGGGCCCAATAGGATCTTATCCAGGAGCTTCAATCTTTAAATAACAGACTTTTTACTACGAAACCTGAACCAAGTCCTACTAATCTATAGCTTTGGGACTTGGTTTTGGTTTTCTACATATTATCAAATTTGTTAAAGAGTCAATTTTGCTTATCTTTGCGATCTACCATTTCTATGGTAGATGAAACACTATTTTAGGAATTAAGACATGTCGATATCCTTTATCTCCATGGTCCTATTTTTAAAAACACACAATGGCAAAGAGATCAAATCCCCTTCAACCTCTTTTGAATTCGATTCCAGCACCAATTAGAAATCGTTACTTTTTGGTACTTGTATTGTTTTTTGGATGGATGATTTTTATTGATAAGCATGATTTTCTTACGCAATATGAATTGCAGGATACGCATAGTGAGTTGCAAAGAGATAAAGTTTATTATTCTGAGAAGATAACAGAGGTAGAGCAAGACCGCTTTGATCTTGAGCGAAAGAAAGAAAAATACGCAAGAGAACACTATCATCTACATAAAAAGGATGAAGTGATATTTATATTTACTGATGAGTAAATCCTCCTTCAGTTTTTTAAGCAATTTGAATAATCAATTAATTAAGAAATAAATGGCAGTTTTAGTAACTAAGAATTCCAACATTATTGTACAGGGTTTTACCGGAAAAGAAGGAACCTTTCATGCAGGACAAATGCTTGAATATGGAACGAATGTAGTCGGTGGCGTAACTCCAGGTAAAGGAGGCAATGAACACCTTGGTAAGCCTGTTTTCAATACAGTAGCTGAAGCTGTCAAATCAGTTTCAGCAGATACCACAATCATTTTTGTTCCTCCAGCTTTTGCAGCAGATGCTATAATGGAAGCTGCTTCAGCAGGAATCAAAGTAATTATCTGTATAACAGAAGGAATTCCAGTGCAAGACATGGTTAAGGTAAAAGCATATCT
The DNA here is from genome assembly GCA_938041325.1 of uncultured Saprospiraceae bacterium. Taxonomy (GTDB): domain Bacteria; phylum Bacteroidota; class Bacteroidia; order Chitinophagales; family Saprospiraceae; genus CALIAG01. The sequence continues at coordinate 32,498 of CALIAG010000392.1, forward strand.
TGATAACTATGATTGTCGTTTAGTTGGTCCCAATTGCCCTGGTGTAATGACGCCTGGTGAAGCTAAAGTTGGAATTATGCCTGGATTCATTCATAATCCAGGAAGAATTGGAATCGTATCAAGATCTGGTACTTTGACCTATGAAGCTGTAGATCAAGTAACTAAAGCAGGTCTTGGCCAATCAACATGTATCGGAATCGGTGGAGATCCTATAGTAGGGACAACCACAAAAGATGCAGTTGAACTTTTAATGAATGATCCAGAAACAGACGGCATCGTCATGATTGGTGAAATCGGAGGAAGTATGGAAGCAGATGCTGCACGTTGGATCAAAGAGCATGCAACCAAACCAGTAGTTGGTTTTATCGCTGGACAGACTGCTCCAAAGGGAAGAACTATGGGACATGCAGGTGCAATAATTGGTGGAGCAGAGGATACAGCCGAAGCAAAGATGAAAATTATGGCGGAATGTGGGATACACGTTGTTAAATCTCCTGCTCAAATTGGTGCGACCATGCTTGAAGCCTTAAAAGCGTAAATGAATTTATAAAATACTGACTAACAAGTTTTTAAACAGGGTTGATTTTTCTATTTGATTTTTAACCTTGTTCATAATTACCTACAAAACTCCTATTGTCTTTCATAAAGGCAATGGGAGTTTTTTGTGGCACAAATTATGCATTTTCAGAATTATATTAATCTAGTTGAAAAATAATAAAGTTATAGAACTTATTATTTTCATCTACCCCATAGAAAATGAGAAAACAAAGAGTTAGTAATATTGATCTGGTATTTACCCGAAGATTCACCCTTATAGGAGCTGTTCTAATTGCGGTTTATACTTTTATAATGAACTTCCTGGATGGGTCGATCAACGATGTACCCATTCCGAGACTTCTGATAGCTCTGGCATGTATTTCATTCTACATCGGTTCTTATTTTAATGAAAAGCTTCGAATTTACTGTTTACCAATAGTTTATGTCATAGCTTCTTCCTACGTTTTTACGGCCATTATCATGGCAAATCTCATAAATTTCCAAGTCTACGATACTTCAACCACTACGATTATAGCCTTTGCAATAGGCGGAATGTTTAAGGATAAAAAAGGATTAAGAATCTACGTAGGATTTATTTTAATCTCCTTTTTAACTTCCTACTTCTTGTGTGCGAACCCAATAATTAGCAGCTCTTATTTTATCGGGACCTTATTTTTAATGATGATTCTGGCTTATATTATTTATTCAAGTCGGATTGAGGCGGTGGATTCCTTGACCCGGAGCAGAATGGAGTTTCAACAAAGTGAAGAACGATTTAGAAATATATTTGAAGGTTCTCCAATTGGCATTATGTTGTTTAATAGCAAATTTGAGATTATAAAAGCGAATCAAGTACTGCAAAAGATGTTGGAGTACACTGAGAGCGAATTCATGAATTTGAAATCGATGTCTTTTATTTACAACAAGGATCAGATAAGATTTACAGAGTTTAAAAGGAAAATGGCTGTCGCCAAAAATAATATTTTGACCTTGGATCAGCGTTGGGTAAAAAAGGACAAAAGTTTGATTTGGGTTCGTGGGACAATTTCCAAAATGGACAGAGATCAAATGGGCGATGCCTTTTATTTGGCTATGATCGAAGATGTTTCCTTTAAGAAACAAGCAGAAATGAAGTTGAAGGAGTATTCTGAAAAACTAGAAACGCAGAATAAAGCCCTTGAAGAATTCAGCTACGTTATTTCGCACGATCTTCAGGAACCCTTAAGAATGATATCGAGCTATAGTCAAATAATTCAATCCCGTTACATTTCTCAAATTAAAGAGAAAGAAGCTGCAATGGATTTTAATTATGTAATCGATGGTGTTGGAAGGATGAAAAATCTGATCAAAGACATGCTTGCTTATTCAAGGTGGAGTGCCAAACCATTTGAATTGGAAAAAATAAATCCAAATGAATTGATGGTTGATGTGATTCAAAATTTAACCATGTCTATAAAGGATCACGAAGCAGAAGTTTACTGCAGTGATCTTCCAGAAGTACCAACCTCTAAAGTCTTATTCAGTCAGGTTATGCAAAACTTAATTGGAAACGGTTTGAAGTACTCACAGAAAGGTCGACGACCAGTTATCCACGTAACAGCAAAACAAAGAGACTTCGATGTATTGTTTTCAGTCAATGACAATGGTCAAGGCTTTGAAGAAAAAGACAAGGATCGTATTTTCGGAATTTTCCAAAGATTACATGGCCGACACAGTGAGTACAAAGGAACCGGAATTGGATTGGCGATTTGTAAAAGAATTATTGAAAAACAAGGCGGTAAGATCTGGGCAGATTCTGAAAAAGGAATAGGTGCAACTTTCTATTTTACCTTACCAAATGGCATGAAAAACTAGTTTTACAAAGCAAGATAAACAGCTAAGGCTACCAACAATCCGAAAATAACCATTGCGAATATAAACCAAGGATTTCCTTTCACATTATTATAAAGCAATTCAACAACTTCTCTCCACTCTAGATTTCTAATTAAATCTTCTCGTCCAAACATCAGGTATTTTTTATTCCCTTTTCTTCTTTGATCTCCATGCTTTCTTAGAATAAAAAAATCATTGCTCAAAAAAGCCAGGTCATAAAACTCACTTTGAGCTACGTTACCATTCACCAATTTATCAATGATCATTGAATTGGATTCAGCAATAGCTTGCCAGCGTCCACGTACGATAATATCTCCGTCCACAGACAACAAGTATTCCCCTTCGTCTCGAAAGAGATGCAGCACTGCTTCTAGAGCGTTGTCATCGTCTCTTATCTCAAGCCATCTATTGGAAGAATAACCTTTTTCTTCAAATTCATAAATATCCTCACTCCATTGCCTTATTTGTGGCAATACATCATCTAAGTATTCATCGAGCGTATCCTGAATATCCTCAACGACAATAGCGTCTTTAGAAAATTGATTGAAAAACTTTGATTCCACTGATATATCAATTGGTTCCTTCCAAAATTACATGAATTTTCCGTAAAGTTTGACCACCAATGAACTAAATCAAAGAAAATGCTTGAATAAGCGCGCTTAAGTGAGTTGATAGGATTTTAAATCGACTAAGAAGGGAATTGCTTACTTAAACCAGAAAGGGCTTAGAAATCATCGATAAAGGATCAGAAGAAGCCGTTGTAAAACAGCGAAAAAAAACAGAGAAACAATTGGAAGTTTGGGACTGAAATTAGTCCAGCTTAAAAAGAAAAAAGGCCACGCCTTTCGACGTGACCTGATTCATTTGGTATTGTGTAAGTTAAATTGGTCTTTGGAAGATAGCTTTGGGTGATTTGTTCAATCAGCTATCCAAAGGCCTATTTATATTTATAATGACTTGTAAGTCATTGTTTTAATCTTACCTCTGTATACTCCTTTAATATCAAATAATAGTCCAGTTTTGTCACTCATGCTTAAAAAGTCTTCTTCTTTTAAATTTAAATATTCATTGTGACTCACTGCACATACGATAACATCATAGTTGCTAGAAGATTTCTCCTTAAGTTTAAATCCATAGTGTTTTTTTACATCATCAGAATCAGCTAGCGGATCAACAACGTCAATCGTTTTGCAATATTTGGAAAGACATTGGACCAAGTCTGCTACTTTTGAGTTTCGGATATCAGTCACATTTTCTTTGAATGTAACACCCATGATCAAAATTTTTGATTCAGTTGGAAGCTTCCCTTTATTTTTTAATTCTTCTAAGATATTTTGTGCAATCTTGGAAGGCATGTCGTCATTAATCTTTCTGCCTGCGGTAATTAAAGTAGGGTAGTGGCCTAAATTCAGAGATCTTTGCATCAAATAATAGGGATCTACTCCAATGCAGTGTCCTCCAACCAATCCTGGATAAAATTTTAAGAAATTCCACTTTGTACCGGCTGCTTCCAATACATCAAAAGTATTGATCCCTGCTTTTTCAAATATTTGAGACAGCTCGTTCATCAAAGCAATATTGATATCGCGTTGAGTGTTTTCAACAATCTTCGCAGCTTCCGCTACTTTAATAGTTGTGGCTTTATGAACGCCTGCAGTTATTATGGTTTTATAAACTTCCGCAATGATGTCCAAACTTTCAGAATCACTTCCAGAAACGATTTTGACGATTTTGTCAATGGTGTTTTTCTTATCACCTGGATTAATTCTTTCAGGAGAATAACCGATTTTAAAATCTTTATTCAATTTTAATCCGCTCACTTCTTCTAAGATTGGAACACAGATTTCGTCTGTACAACCGGGATATACGGTTGATTCAAAGACTACATAATCCCCTTTCTTTAGGACATTTGCAACAGATTTTGTTGCTCCTTTCAGTGGACCAAGATCAGGCATTTTAAAGGCGTCAATTGGAGTTGGAACAGCAACGATATAAAATTGTGCCGAAGCCATTTTTTCTCCTTCATGTACAAAATCGATTGTCTTATTTGCAAAGGCACTTGATTCAAGTTCATCACTTGGATCAATATTGTGTTTCATTAAATCCACACGTTGCTTGTTGATGTCAAACCCGATGACATTCATTTTTTTTGCGAACTCGAGTGCGATAGGTAAGCCGACGTATCCCAAGCCAACTATAGCTAGGCTGGCTTTCCGGTTCATTAGATTTTCGAATAGCTCGAAACCATTTTTGTGTTGAATCACCTCGATCGTTGTAGAGGATTTCTGCTTTGTTGTTAGTCCTATCATTTTTTTTTGAAATATATGGTAATGAGAATGTTTCCCGGATTCAACAAATAGTATTGATCCGTAATAAATAAAAAAGTAGGATTGGTTTTGACTTATTTAAGTTTAGTGGGAAATACAGATAGGTTTATTGGGCTTACCATACATACAAATCAAAAAGGATTCCAAATAAATTTGATGTTCCAAAATTGCCTGTCGCAAAAGGAGAGAATTAATGAATATTAAAGCGGAAAATGTATTTAGAGAAGCGGAAAAATTATTTCCAGAATTTTCTTTTTTTGAAATATTTGCTGTTCACAATTAGAAGACCAAAAGATTCTCCATCTTCTTTTTCTTGTTTTGCGTGATGCGCCCCATGAGCACGAAGGATTGCACGAGAATAGGGATTGTCAAGATGTTTGAACCAATTGAATCGTCTGTGAATATAGACATCATGGATTAAAAAATAAATGAGTCCATATATCGAAATTCCAACTCCTATAAAGAACAACCAAAGGTGTGGAGTGGCAGAACCAAGAACATAGCAAGTCGCACTAGGAATAGCGAAAACAAGGAAAAATAAATCGTTTTTTTCAAAAAAACCATCCTTTAGGTGAGGCTTGTGATGATCTTCATGCCAGGACCACAATATGCCGTGCATAACGAATTTGTGGGCAAACCAAGCCACAAATTCCATAAAAAGAACAGTAGCTATCGTAATGAAAAAGTATAAAAGAAAACTCATGATTCTACAGTTTTACACTCAAAAGGCCAAAAAATGCGATTTGTAAGATAAACAAGAAAATCGCTGCTTTGTTGTTGACTTTGTTTACGAAACTAAAAAAAAGAATTTGAATGAGGAAAGCAATTACAAACCAAGATAAATAATTTTCTATCGGCACATGTGGTTTTTCCCAAGTCCAAAAGCCATAGTGTATGGCGACAGGTTCCATTATGAAATCCAACAGCAATAGCAACAAAGCCCCAAATCCTGATTTTATATAAATATTTTGATGAGAAATCAAGTAATTGGCGATCACCCCTCCGCAATAACTCAACATTACCCAGTTAATTCCAATCATCAACGGAGTTTCCCAAAGCTTGAAGCCAAGTACCGACCCGTAACTGTATTCACCAAATGGAAATCCTGTATTAACACCAAGAACTTCAACTCCAAAACCGATTAAAAAACTACCGATTAAAAATAGGAAGAAAGAGCGATCCCAGTTTTCGTGATTCCAGAGCATGACGGATAATGAAAGCAATAAATTTAAAGGTGTTAAGCTCAACAAGTCGGGTTCCAATCTCCATCCAATCCCTACAATTCCAACGGAATAGAAGACGGTCAAAATGATAATTGAAATGGATAATTTATTTTCTGCAATCAATATTAAAAGAATTTGAAAATTCAGGAATGAATGAGTTCGTCAATTATTTTAGCGGACAACAAACATAGTGGAATTCCACCCCCGGGGTGAACACTTCCACCACAAAAATACAAGCCTTTTATTTTATTAGAAAAATTCGGATGCCTCAAAAAGGCTGCCATCCGGTTATTGGAACTAGTGCCATAAAGAGCGCCCAAATGAGAAGAAGTTCTGCTTTCGATTTTTATAGGATCTAGTATATCTTCTTCTTGAATTAAGGGCTCGATAGAAACACCGATTGTTCTTTTGATTTTATTGAGAATATTTTGACGACTTTTCTTAATCAATTCCTCCCAGTTTTGACCGGAGTTAAAAGGAACATTGATCATTGTAAACCAATTTTCGCAGTCGGCTGGCGCATCGCCTTTTTCATGCTTACTGGTGATGTTTATGTAGACTGTTGGGTCGTCAGATATTTTACCGGAATCCAGTAAATCAAATTCTTCTCGATAGTTTTCACTAAAGAGAATGTTATGTAATCCAAGTTCTTTAAATTGCTTTTTGATGCCCCAATAAAAAATGAGTGCTGAAGTAGATTTGGGTTGGTTAAGGGTTTTATGTGGATGCTTTTCTTTCGGTAACAATTGTCGGTAGGCATGAAAAACATCCATGTTGCAAATGACTTTATCGCAATGATGAGTTTGGCTCCCAACGCTAAGTGCATGTGCTGTTTTGTTTTTGACCAGTATTTCATTGACTTTCGCATCAAAATGAAAAGTGACTCCTTTTGAAATAGCCAATTGATACAACGTATTTGTAATGGAGTGCATTCCGCCTTTTGGAAAGAATGCCCCGACCTTGTGTTCGAAATAAGGGATGATGTTTAAAAGACCAGGAGCTTTGTAAGGATTGGAACCATTATAAGTTGCAAATCGATTAAAAAGCTGAACGAGTTTTGGGTGATCGAAAAGTTGTTTGTTGGTCTTATGCATTGAACGAAACAAGTCCAAACCAGGAATCTTGAACAGGGCTTTTATGACTTCGAAGTTGGTCCAAGTGTTAAGTTTGTGCAATGAGTTTTCCAAAAATATTTTTCCAGTTACCTCGTACTTTCTTTTACTTTCATCCAACGCTTGGTGTATCTGTTGTCCATTCACTCCAAGAACCTTGCTTACTTCTTCTGCAAAAAGATTGGAGTCTGAAAAAGCTTTCAAACGAGTTTGATCTTCCCAGAAATAATGGCAGACAACTTCAAGTTTTTTATATTGAAAATGGTCGTCAATTTTAACGCCTGCAACTTCAAATAAATCCTCTACATATTGTGCTTGGGTAAATAAAGAAGGTCCAGCATCAAAGCGATAGTTGCCTAATTTGAATTGGGATAGTTTCCCACCAGGATATGAATTGGCTTCAAAAACTTCTACCTCATGACCTTTTGAAGCCATTCGAATGGCTGAAGCCAATCCCCCGATTCCCGCGCCTATAATTCCTATTTTCACAATTTTGTTTAAGAGCTTAATATAATTGATTCAAAGGAATTCTTTGAATTCAAGTACTAATTTTCGAACAACGAAGATGTAACAAATATTGGAGAAAAGTGTTGTGGGAATTTAGGAAAGTATAGGATCGGATTTTTCTGGCTCATTGATTTGGACAATAGGCAATTCAACATAGAATTTTGTTCCTTCTCCTATAACGGTTTCGAAATAGATTTTTCCATCTACAGATTCAATGATATTTTTAGAAATAGCAAGCCCTAGACCAGTACCAGAACTCTTAGTAGTAAAGTTGGGAACAAAGACTTTGTCTTGTTTGTCTTCTGGAATACCGGTTCCATTATCCTCAACCATGACGGTTGCGATATTATCTTGGCAGTAGAGATTCACTTCTATTTTTGCCCTTCTTCCTTCTGGTATAGCTTGGATGGCATTTTTAATTAAATTATTCAATACCCTCATCATATGATTCCTATCTGCAAATACGACTAAGGTTTCAATTGGTAAGTTTAGTTTAACATCAATGTCATTGTTTTCGGAAAACAAAACATAAACATTATAAACCAATTTATTCAATTCAATCTGTTGATTTTCTGCACGTGGCATTTTTGCAAAGTTTGAAAACTCTGTTGCGATTTGGGCGAGGTTATCAATTTGCTCAATCAAGGTTCCGGATACTCTTTTCAAAAGAGAGTCTATATTCTCTGGATTGGATTGAAAAGCATGTTGTAAATATTGAATACTCAGCTTCATTGGAGTAAGCGGATTTTTAATCTCATGGGCAACTTGTTTTGCCATTTCACGCCATGCACCTTCTCGTTCAGATTGCGCCAGTTTGTCTGCACTTTCTTCCAATTTCTTAATCAGCGTATTGTATTCACCAATTAAATCTCCGAGCTCATCTTTGTTTTTCCAGACCAATCGCTCGTTTCGTTTTCCAAGTTTAAACTCTTTGAGTTTATCCCCAATTTTCACTAGTGGACGTGTAATGGAATCTGCGACAATGATCGCTAAACCACCGGCAATAAGAAGCAAGAAAACATAAACGTTCAATAGTGTACTCATGAAAACGGTTACATCACTTCTCAATTTACTTTGCTTAGAATAGTAGGGCAGTCCCATGTAGGCCACGGTTTGCCTCGAATCATTTTGCAATGCAATGTAGGCAGACTTGTAACTCAGGTCGCCCATGCGTTCTTCGTTCTGAATATATTCCGTGAGTCCCTGCCTGGACAATGCTTGAAAAGCAAGGGCGCCCATCCGCTTAGCAATGATTCCTTTGTTGAAAATATCTTCCTCTGAGGATTTGACTAACTCTCCATTCAAATCATAAACATTCACATCCATTCTGTGAATTTTCGAAATGGCTTTTGGGTCCAAAAGCGAAATTATCGTTTGTGAAGAATCAACTTTATTCATTAGAAGTTGAACTTCACGCTTCGCATCAGAAAGGACAGATTGTGTTTTTCTTTCTAACCTTTTCTCATGATAATCTTCAGAAGAATTCCTGAAAAACCAGACCGTAACAATCCCAATAATTACAAACGAAGCAACGATAAGAGAGATTACAGATATTTGAATTCTGTTTTTTAAAGAAGGTTTATTAATGAGAGAAAAATTAAGGGTATTCGGTAGTATATTGAAAACAGAATTGACTATTGCAAAAGCTACGATCAATAGAACCAATAATCCGAATATGTAAGAGAACAAAGAAACCGCTTTACTGAGGGTTTCTTTCTCCCGTCCAATCATCACTATTTTATTATCGGCAGCTCTATAAATTAATTCCGATCGATTGCCTACCGTTATCTCTTTGCTATTGCGTTGGTTGGGCAATTTTTGATAGTCAACATTTAAAACTGGACCATAAATTTTTCCTTCGTGATCAATGATTTCAAAATTTTCATAAATCGCATATTCATATTTACCAAGATCATGTAAGTTCTTGTATTGTTGATCAACAATCAATTCGGTATAGACTTTTGATTGCTCCCTTCTTTGTCTGTTGAATTCTAAAACAAAATCAACTGTACTTTCTGAATTAGCGCCGACTGGAAAATCTACTTTTAATAAATAACTGTTTTTATTGGTATTTGAATTTTGTAAAAAACGCAAATCCTCATTTACCGTTGGCTCCGCATTGGTGAGTATATTCTCATAGTTTTGATAATCTATACTCTGACCTTTTATTGCAGGTTCTTCTGTATTTTTAAAAGCAAAAACGTTATAACTATAGTTGTAAAATAAATAATTATTGGTGGTGAAATAACGATTGATTTGTCGCTTGATTTTGTCTTCATCTATTTTAAAAGGAAAAGGTTTTTGAATTTCGTTGATCAAAAATTGATCGTTGGAAATTTTGTCCTTTAAATCTATAAATGACTTTTCTGCAATACTATCTCTGAGTACTGACAATTCTTTGGCGTAGTCAAATCGAGTCAATCGATCCTTATGCGCATTGTATTTGAACAGTAAAATAGAAGGAAAGGCAGAGAGAATGATAAGCCATATGACCAACCAAGTAAAGTTGATAATATTGCTATCGATAAATAAATCAAAAACAAGTATGAATACAAAAGCGATTAATATCAAATAGATGTTGGGAAGTATAAGATTCCCTAAAACCATGATTGGAAAAGCAACCAATGTAGCTACCGTCAGAGCACCTAGCCGTTCGTTTCGAGTCAATGCCGTTTTTGCAATTGACATCATCATCCTATGACTAAATAAAAATAGAGCAAGTAGTAATAAAATAGCTCCTATAATAGCCATTAAAGAATAACGACTTAAATTAAAAACGTTGTCAAAGTCAAAAGTCAGACCGGTATCAAAAACCAAAGATTTGAATACACTTGTCAAAAATATTATTCCAATTAAAATGGAAAAATAATTGAGCGTAGTCAAAGCTAACTTTGTTCTTTTTGTTAAATGCTCGAATGAAGTAACTTTAAATTCATTATGGAAAAAGATCATGACCCACAGCAGAAGAATAATGTTTACCAGCAAGTCTCCTAATGATCTACTAAATTGAGTCTGAAAATTCGGGGTAAATAAATGCAGTTCTGAAAAACGATCCGTCAGTCCGAATTGAATTGAAATCCATCTCAATCCAAAAACGACCAGGATCAAAAAGGCTGCTCCATGCCAGTTCATGTTATTCCTTCCTACTATTTTTGCCAAACCATTTATAAAAACACCAAGAAAAATGAATGCGATTAAATAAATGGACAGCAATATTCCCAAATTGGTTTTATCGACAAGATCCTCTTTAGCTTCTAAATAGCATAAGGTCTTACCGTCTTTGGTAATTAAAGGAAAATTAGTTGTTTCTTGTACCAATTCTATATTGTCAGGAATATTCGGATTGCCATGAAAATGTTTGTTCAAATATTCACTTTCCAACTCATAATCATGCTTTATTGGAATCATAGCACAGATCGTGTAATCATCAATTCCAGGGTGTTTGAAGGATTGATACACCAATTCATAATATCCGTTTCTAAGCTTGACCAGTTTGTTTTGTTTATTTGGAGAGCTGTCTTTAATCAGTCCTTTAAAAGGGAGAGCGAGGTTGTTGGTCCAAAAAACCAAGGTATCTTTTTGGAAAATAGCGATTGTGAAATGCTCAGTGCTGAATTTTTCAAGGAAATCGAAGTCTAATTCCTGTTGCTTAACATCGTTGGATGGGCGATTAAGCTGCCTTTTTATAAACTCCTTTTCGTCAAAGAATGGAGTAATATTCTCTTCGTGGACATGGAGTTCTTGTTCAATCAAAGAAGAGTACCTTTCCAATCGATTTACCTTATTGCTATACGAATCAAACAGCAACCCAACCAGACAAGTTAGGAGGAATAATGCAAGAAATGTATAATGCCGTTTGTTCATAAACAAAAAGAGTAAGTCTCCGGTCTATAGAATAATCGCAGAATTTGGATTACTTAGTATGGTAAACGCATCAAATATTAATCCAAATTAATATAAAAAGCCTCTGAAATCTAATTTAATACAGTTTATTCGATTTCGTAATATGTAATTCGGTTTGAATTACCTTTACTAGGAGTTTTATATTAACTACTTTTGAACGGAAACAATATAACTTGCGTTTCTTAAAATGGAGGAAACTTTTCTGAAAAGGGGACTTCATGTTGAAATAATGTAAAAAATAACACTGCAAACTGTTCTATCGCGGTTTTATCTTGGCTAGTCTAAGGTAAAAATGAGGAAAGTCCGGACAACGCAGAGCACCACACCACCTAACGGATGGGGTCACGTCTAGGCGTGATACAGAAAGTGTCGCAGAAAATAACCGCCACGCCTTGGCGTGGTAAGGGTGAAAAAGTGCGGTAAGAGCGCACGGCATGTTTTGGCAACAAAATGTGGGGATAAACCTTGTGGGTTGAAATGCCACGTATATCTCGTTTTGGGTTGCTCGCCCAATGTACGCACTTCGGTGAATGCGCGAGAGGGGTAGGCAGATTGATTCCGATTGTGAATTCGGAACTGGATAAATGATAGAGGTTCTTTTGTTTACAAAAGAATACAGAATCCGGCTTATAGGTTTGCAGTGTTTTTTTTCAAACGCTTAAATATTTCCAAAGATTTGAAATCACTAATTTTCATACTTCCCTTCTTAGCCTTTAGTTATGTTGCCTTTGCGCAACAAGGTTGTACAGATGCCAGGGCTACGAACTTCGATCTCAATGCAGTCGAGAATGATGGCTCATGTGTTTATGAACAGACTTCGTATACACTTGATATTATTACAGCCCTTCCTGAAGTCCTCAGGGAATCTTCCGGTTTATCTTTTACAGATAATCAACTGTGGACTCATAATGACAGTGGCAATGAAAATATACTTTATCACATTGATTCACTTTCTGGTGAAGTACAATTCACCGTTACTCTGTCGCTTGGAGAAAATGAAGATTGGGAAGATATGGCAGAATCTGATACACATGTTTTTATTGGTGACTTTGGTAACAATGAAGGAGATAGAACGGACCTAAGAATTTACAAAGTGCCGAAATCTAATTTAAATCAAGCAGTCGCTATTTCGGAACTCATCACTTTTTCTTGGCCAGACCAAACCGACTTCACGCCAAATCCTTTAAACCATAATTTTGATTGTGAAGCTTTTTTTTACTTTAACGATTCGCTTCATCTTTTTTCCAAAAATTGGGAAGATAATCAGACCAAGCATTATGTTCTTCCTGCAGAAGCTGGGGATTATGTGGCTGAGCAAAAAGAGACATTCAACGCAGGTGGTTTGATTACCTCAGCCGATGTTAGCGAAGACGGAGTAGTTATTTTATTAGGTTATACCCAAACAGCATTCAACTTTTTTTGGCTACTTTTTGACTATCCCGATTCTAATTTTTTTAGTGGAAACAAAAGGAAGATAGACCTAGGAAGTTTTTTAAATAATAGCCAAACGGAGGCGGTTGTTTTTCGAGAGAATGGATATGGATATGTCAGTGCTGAAGTGGAAAATATTTTTAACCAACGGCTGATGTCTTTCCAAACTTCGCAATGGACAGATCCAATTATAGTTGGAACCGATAATTTGGAATTGGATTTTTCAGCAAAAGCTTTTCCCAATCCTTTTCAAAATGAAATAATAGTAAAAGGTGATTTTAAAAATACAAACGACTGGGTTTTTAAATTGTATAACCAAGTAGGAGAGGAGCTTCATTTGGAAAAAGGAACATTTCGGGAGGATCTAATTGAGCTTCAGCCAGACACCCATCTACCAAAAGGAATTTATTTTCTGACAGCTAGATCAGGACTTAAACTAATGCGATTTAAATTAATGAAATAAAAAAAGGCTTGTCCAGATGAACAAGCCTTTTTCGTGCGAATCGTTTTATCTAACAATTCTATAAATCATCTTCATCACCTCCAAACGCTGCAAAATCAAACAACAAAGAGAAACGAAGTGTATTGTCTAAAGGATTTCTCTGATTGGTAGTTGGTACAAGGTAAGAGAAGTTCAATCCAAATACATTGTATTTCAATCCTAAACCAATTGTGAAAAATTTACGATTACCTTTTGTTGCATGCTCTGTATAGTAACCAGCACGAACTGCAAATTGTTTATCATACCAGTACTCCGCACCGATACCAAACATCAATTCACGTACCTCTTCAGAAAAGCCTCCTGGCGCATCTCCGAAAGAGCTCAAGACACCTGAGAACAATCCTTTTTCTCTGTAATCAGGAATGCCATTTGTAGGAGCTACATCTTCCGTACTTGGCGTTGGTACCAATAATTTATTGATATCAGTAGCAATTGTAAAAGAGTTAAACTCATCAAATTCAAAAGTCCAAGCTGCACCGATACCTAAGTTGGCTGGCAAGAAATCTCTGTTGATTGAATTGGTGTAACTGATTTTACTTCCTAGGTTTGTTATTGCTCCAGCTAAAGTCAGGTTACTTTCTCCTTGGCCCATTTTAATTGGGGTATTGAAAGTAAGTGATAAATCAGCAGCTCCAGCAACACCTGGTGTAATTTCTACATCTCCAACGACCTGACCAGCAGCCAGGTTGGAATAGATGAATTTTGGCGTAAAACCTATTGAAAGGTTTGGGGACAATTGTCTTGAATAAGCAAATGCCAGTTCGAATTCATTCGGCCTTCCTGTTCCAAGCGCTTGTCCATTTTCATCAGTGAAATTGATGTCACCTAATGAAAAATAACGCAAAGACAATCCAACAGCGGAAATATCATTGATCTTTTTAAATCCAGCTAAATGCGCTAGGTATACATCCTGTAGTCCCAAGGCTCTTAACCAAGGAGTATAGGTTGCTGACATACCAAGATCAGTGTCGATAAAAGCCAATTTTGATGCATTGAAGTGCATAGAGTTGGCGTCTGCTGAGGTAGCTATTCCTACATCTCCCATCGAACCGGATCTTGCGTCTGGTGTAATCCTCAAAAAGGGGACTGCAGTTATAATCGTATTAACACAAGGTGCTCCAGTGGAGGGATTTACCCATTGACCGGATGATACGTTAAATTCGCAATCAAATTGAGCATTTGATACGTTTGGGAAAAGTAGCAGGGATAGGCTTAATATGAAAAAAGTCTTGAAAAGATTCTTCATGTTTTTTTAGTCTATTAAATCTCGTTTTTTAAAAAAGTTCTGCAAATATAATGATTAATAGAAGAAGTTATTGTTTAAAAATCCTCTACTGAAAACATATTTTATTTTGTTCTTTGAAAACAACTGAAAATTAGCAGCATCTAAATGATGAAAATTAATGCTATTTAACTGTCTTTCAGTTACTTCAAAATTACTAGGCGTTCAAAATCACTTTCTGATTTGATGAAACTATCTTCCAGATTAGGGGTACGTACTTTTACTTTGTACACATAAACGCCTTTTCCTAATCGATCTCCATAGTCATCTGTTCCATCCCAGTTGATGTCATTTACTAGGTTTCCTTCGCTTTGAACGGTCTCGACAATCGTTTTTACTAATTTACCTGATACAGTAAAAACTTGAATCTGGACATCCATATTTTGTCCGATTCGGTTATGTTCAAATTGAAAATTGGTATTAGTCGTAAAAGGATTCGGATAATTCAACACGTGTTTTAAAGCAACTTCCTCACTTCCAGCCACCAAAAATTCGGTGTATCCTTCTGTGAAATTATTGAAAACATCCCAGGCGGTTACTTTAATGTTGTGTTCTCCTTCTTCAAGGTTATATAGCGGAAAACGTACGCTTCCCTTCCTAAAGTCATCTTGCTCAGCTTCGTAGAAATCGTTGAGAATAAACGGATTTTGAGTATTCCCATCTAGTATTGCTGTCAAATCGTGACCAACACTACTTCCTACAACATTGATACCATTATCATCTGACAACTTGACAAGTAGTGTAGGGTTGGGACTAGTCAAACCTCCAAAAATAAAATCTTCACTATCCATAAAGACTTCTATTTCAGGGCCTTCATTATCCTCTTCAGCATTTAAATTGGCTCCACCAATGATAATGTCATCATAAAAACCTCTTGCATCAATCGAATTATTTTGAGCATAATAAGAGATTCTTCCATTTCCAAATGAATAATCAATATCTTTTGGGACTACAAAGGTATAGCTGAAGTTGCCATTCACGACACTTGCTTTTCCTTTAAAAACAAGGTTCTTTTGAATTTCGAAATCTCTTTGTTCCGATCCTGAGTCTTGTCCAAGTGTTTTAGCAATAATTTTTTTATCAAAAATGGTTGGATACACTTCCCCATTGAAATTAGACATAAGCCCTCCATCTAAATCGGTGACTATACCTTCGATCGTAACTGTTTCAAGCGCTTTCAAAGTATCTATAATCCCGCTTGATATAGGGTTGCCATTAATTTTGGTAGTGCTCACATTATAAGTAGGAATCGCCAAATTCATTGAAGGGTCTCCAAGCAAAGTAAATTTACGGGTATTGGATACACTTGCTGCCGATGAATTTTTAGCCACTCTAAGAATTTCTCCAATTGGTGGTGAACCCGTAGTTGGATTTGTATAGAAAATAGTATCGAAAACAGAAGTGGTCAGTTCGAAATTTTGATGAGAATAAACGGCTCTCACTGTAGTGTATAAAGCAATCGCACCTCCATCAGGCTTTAGTATTGCAAGCTCTCCACCGCTCAAAAGATTGGGTTCATCATATCCTGCAAAAGAGCAAGTTGCTGTGATAAGCAAAGGCATATTATTTATATTATTCCAACTTCGAATGTCCTCAAGTGTAAGAACTCTTTCTTGAGCCCATCCTCTAGAACCGCCATGGCCCATATAATTCATGACTAGAGCGCCACGATACATATTTCTATTTAAAGTTTCATTTGCCTTTGGAAATCTAGCTCCTCCAGAAGTCGACACTTGTGTAAAGGCATCGAAGTAAATTTTGTCTTGATTAAAAACGGGATGAGTAGATTTTGTTGTTGTGGCAAAATCATCCGCTTGTCTAATATGTGCATTTCCATCCTCGTCATCCGCTATGAAAACAACTCTATTTCTCCAATCTTTTTTCGCTTCAATGCTATTGTCGTAATGAATTATTTTATTCACAACTCCTTGAGCCTCTTGCAAGGTCTTAGCCGGAATTCGGCCAACCGCAATATCCATTGCTCCAGAGTTTAAATTACCTCCGTCGTCCTCACTTAAAAGTGCATAAAAGTCATCAGAAGGAAATCCTTGAATCGGGTCTAAAGAAACATCCGTTTCGTATACCGGGATGAAATTTAACCCTTTGCCATATATGTCTCGATAATCAAAAGTTCCATCACCCAATAATAACAAGTAATTAAAACGATCAGTACGGTCATATAATAATTTAGCCAGATCTCTAATGGCACCAGGATCTTGTGATCCGGAAGAAAACTCATTGTAGATTTCTTCAATTTCTGCAATGGCCACATTCATTCCACTTGTTTGCTCTCTATGTTCTTTCAAAGAAATTGCAGCTGATTCAAAATCTTTATGATAAACGATTAGCATATCAACATTGTCAATGGAATGTAGATTTTGATTTTCTACTTCGCCAATAAATTCAGGTTGAGCAAAAGATGCATTTTCATTAAAAACAATAAAAGTTTTGAGTTCATCTGTAGTAACACCAAAGCTCATCTCGTTTCCGGAAGTGCTCGTTTCCATTCTACTTGGGTTTTCAGAATTACTGATATCCCAGATTACAGAAGAAGAATTGGTGTTTTTTACTTTAAATGTAGCACTGCTAAAACCTAAAGTTTTGTCATCACTAAAAATAGTTTGGTCGTTATAGAGTCTAGTTTCTCTTCTTGCATTTATTTCAATAAA
>CALIAG010000393.1 GCA_938041325.1 uncultured Saprospiraceae bacterium
AGATTTGATGAAATCATTTTTGCCTTCTCTATTTCTGCATCTTTTTTATGTTGCTGGTGTTGGTTTGATTGCCAACTTTGTATCCAGCTATGAATGGAAAGGAAGAAGGGTAAAATAGAAAAAGGCTGCTTCCGTAGAAACAGCCTCTTTAAATATTTATTTTCGATGAGAACATTACATTCTCAATTTTTCAAATTTTAAACATCAACATTCGCATATTTTGCATTGGCTTCGATGAAAGCTCTTCTCGGTGGAACTTCATCTCCCATCAACATTGAAAATACTCGATCTGCTTCCAATCCATCGTCAATCGTAACCTGACGTAGAATTCGACTTGAAGGATCCATTGTCGTTTCCCACAATTGATCTGCATTCATCTCTCCAAGACCTTTATAACGCTGAGTTTTAACAGAACCAGCTTTTTCAGGATCTCCATCCGTATAAGAATTGATTGCTTCCTGACGCTCTTCTTCACTCCAGCAATACCGGAATTGTTTTCCTTTTTTAACCATGTACAATGGTGGAGCAGCAATGTAAATGTAGCCGTTTAAGATAAGTGGCTTCATGTATCTAAAGAAGAAAGTCAAAATCAGGGTAACGATATGGCTACCATCGACGTCGGCATCACACATGATGACTATCTTGTGGTAACGCAACTTCTCCATGTTTAGACTTCGTTCGCCATCTTCTTCAGTAATGCTTACTCCTAATGCGGTAAACATATTCTTGATCTCTTCGTTTTCGTAGATTTTATGTTCGAGTGCTTTTTCTACATTAAGAATTTTACCCCGTAAAGGCAAGATTGCTTGAAAGACTCTGTCTCTACCTTGTTTTGCAGTCCCGCCTGCAGAATCTCCCTCAACCAAAAAGATTTCACTTTCATCTGGCACTTTGGAGGAACAATCGGATAACTTCCCAGGAAGTCCACTCCCTGTCAATACATTTTTCCGTTGAACCATTTCACGGGCCTTACGTGCAGCATGGCGGGCTGTAGCGGCAAGAATTACTTTATCAATAATTTTCTTTGCCTGCTTGGGATTTTCTTCTAGGTAATGCTTCAATGCATCTCCAACACAACGAGAAACAATACCTGTAACTTCTGAATTTCCTAATTCACCTTTGGTCTGTCCCTTGAATTGTGGTTCAGGTACTTTTACAGAAATAACTGCGGTTAAGCCTTCTCTAAAATCTTCTCCAGCAATCGCAAATTTCACTTTTTTAAATAAGCCGTTATCATCTCCATATTGTTTGA
Organism: uncultured Saprospiraceae bacterium; assembly: GCA_938041325.1. Lineage (GTDB taxonomy): Bacteria > Bacteroidota > Bacteroidia > Chitinophagales > Saprospiraceae > CALIAG01. The sequence goes on from CALIAG010000393.1 coordinate 1,253, forward strand.
AAAGTCGATTGATCGCTCTTCTAAAACCAGCAACGTGTGTACCACCTTCACGAGTATTGATATTATTTACGTAAGAGTAAATATTCTCTTTAAAAGTTGTGTTATAATTCAAAGCAACTTCAACCTCAACATTCTCTTCTTTTGCGGTAACATGAATTGGAATATCGATAAGGGAAGGACGGCTTTCGTCTAGGTATTGAACAAATTCTAACAATCCACCTTCAGAGAAATAAGCTTGTGTCTTAAACTCCGTATCTTCTCCTTTCACTCTCTCATCCGTGAGACTCAAGTGCAAACCCTTATTCAAATAGCTCAGCTCTCGCATTCTTGTAGACAACACTTCGAATTTGTATTCAAGTGTTTCGAATATCCCTGCATCCGGTTTGAATGTAATGATTGTTCCATTAGATTCAGAAGTACCCACTTCCTCTACTTCAGTTATCGGTTTTCCTTTGGCATAGGATTGTTTGAATATTTTTCCTTCACGGTGTACTTCTGCTATTAATAAGTCAGAAAGTGCATTCACACAAGACACCCCAACTCCGTGCAAACCACCAGAGACTTTGTAGGTATCCTTGTCAAATTTACCACCGGCATGAAGAACGGTCATTACGACTTCTAATGCTGATTTTTTCAACTTTTTGTGCATACCCGTTGGGATACCTCTTCCGTTGTCTTTTACAGAGACAGAATTATCCTTATGAATAATTGTGCTGATGTGTGTAGCGTGTCCGGCGAGATGCTCGTCAATTGAGTTATCAATCACCTCCCAAACTAAATGGTGAAGTCCCTTAGTATCAGTACTTCCGATGTACATTCCAGGTCTTTTTCGAACTGCTTCTAACCCTTCTAATGCCTGGATGTTATTTGCTGAATAATCCCCTTTTTCCGGTGATTTTTCTTTCTTTTCTTCATTATCTTCCATAGCCACAAATATACGAAAAATACTTGGCAAAATAAAGTAATTTGAGCATCAAAACGTAAGCAAATAGATGACGTTTTCTTCTTCATCTCAAGTCTTCTTTTTTAATGCCTAAAAAAGAAAATGATGTAAAATTTTGATACCCTAAAACTAGAGGTTAATATTATATGAAGTTTGAATAATCCAATAACAGATTTGTCCAAAATAGCATCCATTTTAGCTGTAGTTTTTATGTTGTGTCTATCCTCACTGATGCACAGTAATCGCCTGGAAGGGCAGGTGAACGGTTATCGTCATTTTACCATTAAAGAAGGTTTACCAAGTTCTTTTATTTACGATTTAGAACAAGATAGAAATGGTGTCATCTGGATGGCTGGAGAGGAGGAAGTGAGTTTGTTTGATGGAAAAGGCTATTCAAAAGTGGAACTAGAAGAATTGAATGCTCTAGAGGTCGTCGAAATCGAAATTGACTCAAAGGGAAGAATTTGGCTGCTTGATTTATCTGGCAAATACACTATTTATGAGAATGGAAAAATTAGGGACATAGCCGAAAACATAGACCTATCAACAGGACTGACTGCCTCAAGTTTTTTAGAGGATTTTAATCAAAGGATTTGGATAAATAACTTTGATAAAATGTTTGTCTCAACTCACGATTCCATAGGCAGCAACAGAGACACCGTTTTTGATATTGCAGCATTAAATTATGGGAGAAAAGTAATGGTTCAAACTAAAGATAGTTTACTGTATCTTTTTAGTAGGAAAAGCATGGCTATTTTTGATGATTTCAATTACATGCCCCAAGAATATGGAAAAAACACTACGCAATTAAAAGACCCGCTCATTGATGTGCAATTAGTTGACGACAAAATAATGTTAATAACTACCTCAAACATTTACCTGTTTGATTTTTCAACTCAAGAATTTAAAATTGCGTTTCCAAAATTTAATCACCTTTGGAAAGATGATGTGATTGGCTTGTTCAAAAAAAGTGAATCCGAACTTTATATTTCCACACGAAATGGTCTTGTTTATTTGGAAGATATCTTTGGCAATCCTTCTTACCAAAAGTTTTTTGAGGGAACTGTAATGGGAGCTGTACTTGCAGACAAAGAAGGGAACCATTGGTTTTGTACACTAAAAGACGGAATTTATGTTTTACCAAACTCTGGAGTTAAAATATTGGAGAAAGGCCGAACAATCTTTACTGTAGATTCAGATAAAAATCAAAACCTCATTCTGGGTTCTGAAAATAGTTATGCAACGATTCTCAATCCAGACTTCGAAATACTTTTTGATCAAAAAATCAAAGAAGGCAATTACAGAATCTATGACGTGGCACAGAATGACAAGTACATTACTTTTTTGACTTCAAAAGGTGCGTTTCAATTAGATAAAAAATACAACATCTCAACATTAAAGGATATCACCTCTTTCAAATCAGGAGTTTTCGATGATGATGGAACGTTATGGACTGGAACCTCTCATCTTGCCGGGATCTTAACTAAAGAGAAACGCTTCAAAAAATTTATCCAGAAAAGGTGTTATTCAATTTTACCAACAAATAAAGAGGAAGCTTGGTTGGGAACGATTTCAGGACTTTACTATTATAAGAATGGAGAAACCAAGGCTGTAGAGAATGAATTCCTATCAAGTGCATATATAAAGGACATACAAGAGGACAAAGAAGGTAATCTTTGGTTAGCAACACATGGGCAAGGAGTTTTGTGTTGGTCAAAAGAAAAAGAATTGAGTCAATATAAAAACAGACTTGCAAGCGATAAGGTTTCAAAAATACTGCTCGATTCAAATTTCATTTGGGTTGCTACGAATAAAGGAATTAACCAAATTTGTAAAAAAGAAAAATCGGTTTTATACTTAGGCATTGATGAAGGCCTACCTACTCCTGAAGTTACTGATTTGCACAAAATAGAAGATAGAATATTTGCAGCAACAATTGAAGGAGTTGCTTTCTTTGATAGAAACATCGAGCTGAAACAAGAAGCTCCAATTGTCAGTTTTAAACATTTGAAAATAGCAGAGAAAGACACCTTACTCCATTCTGCATATAGACTTGGCCATTTACAAAACAATATTAAAATTGAGTTCTCGGGCATAATTTATAAAAATGCAGATCAAGTAGAATTTCAGTATAGAATGGATCCTTTAGACAAAGATTGGGTAAGCAGCAAAATTAACATCGCACAATATCCTTCTTTACCACATGGCAACTATGAATTTCGTCTCCGTGCAAGAACTGTAAACTCTAATTGGTCCGACGAAAAAACAATTTCTTTTTACATCAAAAAACCATATTGGCAAACCTATCTTTTTTATTTTCTTGTAATCGCAATTTGCTTTTTAATTGGCGCTACTATTTTACATTTGATCATCAACAACATAAAAGAGAAAAACGAAATAAGAGCAAAGCTTGCAGGTTCTCAACTCACCGCACTTCGTTCGCAGATGAATCCTCATTTTTTATTTAACTCTCTCAACTCCATTCAGGATTTTATCATGAAGGAAAACAAAAGAGAGGCCAACCGATACCTATCGAATTTTTCTAACCTCATGAGGAATATTTTACAAATGTCTGATCAAGAAGAAATCTCTTTGCATCAGGAATTGGAATCATTAAAACTTTACCTCAGCCTTGAAGCGCTTCGATTTGAATCCAATTTCGATTACACTATTGAGATCGACGAAAACCTTAACAGTACAGAGATATTAATCCCTCCAATGCTTATTCAGCCCTTTGTTGAAAATGCGATAAAACACGGATTGATGCATAAAAAAGGCAATAAAAAATTATATCTTCGGTTCAAGAGAAAAGATGACTTTTTAGTCTGTGAAGTTGAAGACAATGGTGTTGGAAGAAAACGCTCTGAGGAAATCAAAAAAGATAACCAAAGGGTTTACCCTTCTAAAGCAATGAGTTTAACCGAAAACAGATTTAAGTTGCTTACAATTGCCCGCAAAAGATCAATGATGAATGAAGTTATTGATCTCCACAATGAGAATAATATTCCAATAGGTACACTAGTTAAAATATACATTAAATTTGACGGTCAAAATTGACCGGTCAATCAGATTTTTTATTTTTGAATAGTATCTGTAGCTTAAGAGCGAGAAATTAAAAGGCAAAGCAAGACCCTTCTCAACAGCTACCTACTCCCTTCAAATCACTTGTTCGTATATCTTAAAAAGGGGTTTTTTATGTTAAAAGTTATTATTGTAGATGATGAAGCTAGAAGTCGGAGAATTCTAAAACATTTAATCGAAGAATATTGCAAAGACGTCGTTGTAGCTGAAACGGTGGAAGATGTTCTTTCCGCTGTAAAAGCAATTAATACGCATGCTCCTGATATTGTTTTTCTAGATATTGAGATGCCCAACCATAATGGCTTTAAATTGCTGGAGCTTTTTGATGCCATAGATTTTGATGTCGTCTTTACTACGGCTTATCAGCAATATGCTATGAAAGCTTTCAAGATCTCTGCAACAGGTTATTTACTCAAACCGATTAATATTGATGAATTGATTAAAGTCGTTGAAAACATTCGGGTTTCAAGAAAAAATGCAGAATCAAATAGCGACTCAGTTGCCTTAACCGTAGATGATTCAAAAAAGAAAGTGGTCATGGCGACCACCAATGGATTGATTTATTTGACCTTTGATGAAGTCAGTTATTTAAAATCTGAAGGCCGTTACACACGTATTTTCCTGTTAGATAAAACCTCTCACTTAACAACTACTAGTCTAAAGGAATGTCTGGAACTTATGCAAAAAGGAGGGTTCATCAGGGTTCATAAATCGCACATGATTAATTTGGCTTACATCAAAAAATACGCAAAAGGAAGGGACAGTTATATCGAAATGGAAAACGGAGACCGAGTCGATGTTGGAAAAAATTATAAAGATGATTTAACAAAAGCAATATCCATGTTCCTAAAATAATGCCTAACTATTTTTTGCTTTGAACAGATTCGTTAATAAACAATTATACATTTCTGTTTGTTTTTTAACTGAAAAGTCAATCCAACTTCAGAAATTTTAAAGCCATTTTATGCCAATCAATATTCCTGAATACAAAGGCCTTGGTTACCTCAACCGAAACAAAGCTTTTTTCAAAAACCCTCTTCTCTTTTCTTATGAACGCCAAAAAGAGATCGGCGATTTTTTTTATTCCAAAATGTTGTTCAAGAATATTTTCTTTATTTCAAATGCTGATGTCGTTAAGCATGTCCTTCAAACCAATCAAAAGAACTACGCAAAAAGTCCTGCTTACCGACAGTTAAAACTAGCTCTAGGAAATGGATTATTAAGTAGTGAAGGTGCCTTCTGGAAAAAGCAACGGCATTTAATGCAGCCTACTTTTTATAAAAAAAACTTGGAAGAGCTTTTTAAAAAAATGCAAGCCGTTGGAGAAAAATATTGCGATGAAATAGAATCTAGAGAAGAAAGCGGTTTCAATGTGAATAAGGAAATGATGCGTCTGACTGCGGATATGGTTTTGGCTACACTGTTTAGTTCTGAAAATAGTCATGACAATGACAAGATCTACACTGCTATGAATGCAGCACAAGAATATATTTTATACAGAACGCACAATCCACATTTAATCCCTTTCACTTATATCAACGGTAAGCATGCCCGCTTTAAGAATGACCTTGCTTTTTTCAATCAAAATATTTTTGATATTATCAACGAAAGGAAAAAACTAAAAGAGCGGCCGGCCGATTTATTAAGCATGTTGCTCGAAGCAAAAGATGCAGATACAGGAGAACCGATGAGTGACCAACAATTGCGCGATGAACTGATCACCATATTTGCAGCAGGACATGAAACTTCTTCTAACGCTTTGTCTTGGACCTTTTATTTGCTTTTGAAAAACCCCTTGATATTAAGCAAACTGAGAGAAGAAATAGATGAGAAATTTGATCCAAAAAACATAAGCTTCGCACAAATTATGCAGCTTAGCTACACGCGTCAAGTACTCGAAGAATCCATGCGGATGTTTCCACCGGCGTGGGCCATAGGAAGAGAAAATATTTCTGCAGATGAAATCAATGGATGCACGATTCCCAAAAAGTCTATCCTTTTTGTAAGTGTATACAGCCTTCACTTCAACCCAAGGTATTGGGAAAACCCTGAAGAATTCAATCCAGATAGATTCTCAAAAGAAGCTTCTAAAAACCGGCCAACATTGGCCTACATCCCTTTCGGAGCTGGGCCACGAATGTGCATTGGCAATCATTTTGCAATGATGGAAATGCAATTGATCTTAGCAATGCTCATTAAGAAATTTGATTTTACTTTTGCAAAGGGAAATGGCCCTGTAGAAATGAAGCCCTTGGTTACCTTAAAGTCGAAAGAGGACATTCTGTTGACCATAAAAAAAAGAGCTCAACATAGTTTTTCCTAAAATAAACTTAATTTTGCCCTCAACATAATTCACTTTAAATTCTGCAAAATTGCTTGTAAAAAACCTTACAGATTTAGACCAATTAATTCCAGCATTTATTGACCATGCAAAATCAGCAAGAAAAATAATGTTGATTGGAGAAATGGGCGTAGGTAAAACCGCCTTCGTTCAAGCATTTGGTAAACATATCGGAGTCTCTGAAAAAATTAAAAGTCCAACTTTTGCTTTGATCAATGAGTATACTTATTCAGATGCATCGAAAACTTTGAGTAAAGTTTATCACATGGATTTATATCGGTTAAAAAGCATAGAAGAAGCTTTGGATATTGGAATTGAAGATTACTTGGATAACGATGCTTGGTGCTTTATTGAGTGGCCGGAGTTGATTGCTGATATTTGGCCTCCGGATGTTGTGCAAATTAAATTTGACTTGCTCCCCAATTCCAATCGGGAGATTTTATTTTTGTAGGGCAAAGGAGTCCAACCACTGACCATTGAATTAATCGACTTGATGAGCAATATGTAGTATATTTGCCTGATTTACCGCCTAAAAGGAGAGATTGAATTAATTATACCCGCAATTTTATTTTTACGGTTTGTTTTTAGAACAAAAAAGCCTAATTTAGGTATATAAAATATTTAATATCTAACCTATAAGCTAAGCAACTGATTTTTTCAATTTTGATCCTTAACTTAATAGTCAAAATACTTTAAAAATTCTCAACCCGATATTTCATAGTTCTTCTCCATTTAATCCCAATCTAAAAGTTCTTTTTTAAATGTCAGGGTCTTTGAATTCAGTAAATTTATGTGAATGAGCGAAAAGAAGAAGCGAATACCCATACCGAAAGTTTTTACTGAAGGGTCTTTCCAGACACAAACAGAAATGCTGCAATTGCAGCGAAAACCCAATAAGCTATATATTGGAATTCCTAAAGAAACTACTCTTCAGGAAAATAGAGTTGCTTTGGTGCCTGCTTCTGTTGCAGCACTCATCGCACATGGGCATAGAGTTGTGGTAGAAACGAAAGCTGGTGAAAAATCCAATTATTCCGATCACGATTATTCCGAAGTTGGAGCAGATATTGGATACAGCCCCGAACAAGTTTATAAAGCAGAAATCATCATGAAGGTTGCTCCTCCTACTATAGAGGAAACAGAGTACCTTCGTCCCAATCAAATACTTTTCTCTCCACTTCACTTGCCAATTATCACTGCTGAATATTTGCACAGACTCAAACAAAAAAGAGTCATCAGTTTGGCACTCGAATATATTCAAGATGAGAACGGCAGTTTCCCTGTGGTAAGAATCATGAGTGAAATCGCTGGCTTAAGTGCCATCCTTACTGCTGCAGAATTATTGACCAATTCTAGCAATGGAAAAGGTGTCTTACTCGGTGCAATATCAGGAGTGCCTTCTGCTAAGGTCGTCATACTAGGTGCAGGTGTGGTTGCAGAATTTGCAACGCGTACCGCTTTAGGTCTTGGCGCAGATATTAGAATTTTTGACAATGATATTTATAAATTGATGCAAGTCCAGAAAAACATTGGACAACGACTCAACACCTCTTCTCTCAACCCTATTCAATTAGAAAAAGAATTGCTTACTGCTGATGTAACGATTGGAGCAATGCACTCTCCTACTGGACGTACACCTATTATCGTTAGTGAAGAGATCGTTTCTAAAATGAAATCAGGTTCTGTAATCGTTGACGTCAGTATCGATCAAGGGGGTTGCTTTGCAACTTCTGAGGTTACTTCACATCAAAAACCAACGTTCATCAAACATGGTGTAATTCATTATTGCGTTCCCAATATTGCTTCAAGAGTCGCACGTACTGCTTCTATCGCTACTAGCAATATCATGACGCCATTGCTTCTCAATGCTGCAACAACTGGAAGTATTGAACGCTTAATTTATTCTCATAAAGGATTGCGACACGGAGTGTATACTTACAAAGGTTGCTTAACCAATGAATATCTTGGCCAACGTTTCAAAATTAAATCAACAGACCTTGACCTTCTAATTACTTCCAGCCTATAGCAAAAACCATGGTCAACTTGGATTCATGAAGAGCTGACTGACAGCTCAAACATTATTATATTAAAAAATATTCCTATATTTAGATTCTGTCTAGCGCAATAATCACTCTTTCTACTTGTCCCACTAACTTAAATATTCGGTGATTTGCCTTATTTGATTCAACAAACAGCTATTCATGGATCAACATTCAACTAAAGAACTTCCCAAAATTCTAGACTCCTGTGCGGAAGTCATTCAAGAAGAGGATAAACGTCTTTTAGAACGTAGAATTAAACTTTTTGGAAAAGGTCAATCGGAGGAACGACTAGAATTTACCCGTTTTGGCTTGGCCCTATCTGGCGGAGGAATCCGTTCAGCCGTTATCAATTTAGGGTTTTTAAAAACACTAAATAAGTTTGGTATTTTAGAAAAAGCAGATTACATGTCTTCCGTTTCAGGAGGAGGATATACTGCTTCCTACATACAGGCTACACTCAAAAACGAAGGATGTTACGAGAAGCTTTTCAATGATGAGCATATAAAATATATGCGAAACCGGGGAGAGTATATGATGCCGGGTAGTGGCTGGTCAAAGAGGTGGAACATGCTCAAAATGCTTGTAGGTTATATCTACAGTTTGCTAATGAGTTGGATCAGTCCGGCAATAGTTCTATTGTTAGGCTTGGTCATTTATTTGTTCATTGGAGAACTTTTCCAATTCGATGGTTTCAATAATCTTCAGCGATTTTTAATTCCCGAAGAACTCATGCTTTACGGAACGGCTATCTTCGTTGGCTTATTTATGACGCATTTCTTTTTTAATATTAGTAAAAGATTCAGTTTAACAGTTTCCAGACGATTTAATAATTTGGAGACTGGATTTGCAGTAATCCTTTTTGTTTGGATCACCTTGATTTTAATGACAGGGATGAAAAGGATGACATTGGATAATTCTACTTTTGATTTTACGCCATGGCATTATGCAGGAATCGCTTTAGGTTTAATACTACTCGGTTATATCGCCAATCCAAATGCAATAAGTTTCCACCGTTTCTATCGTGCTCAATTAGCAGATGCTTTTTTGCATTTCACAGGGAAACATAAAAATGTGTTGATCAAAGACTTATTTCAAACTGATAGCAAAGACAAAAAAGATTACCTCGCTCCTTATCCAATTATCAATACTTGTCTTAACCTACAAGTGATGAGTGGAGATGATGATCAATTCAAAGGAGCAAAAGCTTACGATTACTTTTTACTCTCTCCTTTATATTGTGGTGCAAAATTAACCAAGTATGTAAGTACACAAGATAGTTTTGCGGATTATGAATACATGACGCTTCCGGCTGCAACTACTATCTCCGCAGCTGCTGTGAATCCTGGTATGGGCATGTATTCCAACAAGCTCCTCAGTATTTTGATGACAGTATTCAATGCGAGGTTGGGATTTTGGATCAGCAATCCACTGAAAGCGAAATCCAATCCTATCGTTTGGTGGCCGCTGTATTTCTTCAAGGAGCTTTTGTCTCAGATTGGTACTGCAAATAAGAAATTGAATATTTCTGATGGAGGCCATATCGAAAACCTTGGAGTGTACGAATTGCTCAGAAGAAAATGTAAATTAATAATTTCAGTAGACGGTGGAGCCGATCCCAAGTTTTCCTTTGGTGATTTGGAATTGCTTACTGTTAGAGCAAGAAATGAATTGGGTGTAAATATTGAATTCCGCGAAGGGGAAAGTCCAGAAGAAGTTTTGAGACCTAAACCTTCTCACGGTTATTCTCTTAAGCGTTTTGCAATTGCAGACCTTTACCAATTGTGGGAAGAAATTGTTCCTCGCAAAAAAAATGGCAAACCTTATACTTACACTGTAAAGACTGAAGATGGCAAAGAACGAACAAAAGAAGTCGAAGTCCTTGTCAATTACATTGGCTTAAAACAAGCTTTGGATAAATTAAATCATGACGACTATCAAAGTTTGAAACGTGTTTTGAAACACCTGGATTTGAGCAAAAATGTCGATGATGTTTTGAATACGATGAACATCAAAGAGCAAGAACAGATAAAAGAATTACTGGATGATTTGGATTTAAATCCTGAAATCGCTTTGGTTTTTGAAAGAACCTTAAACGTATTGAATGCTATCAAAGTAAAATTGCAAGATAAAATTCAGCCGCAAGATCGCAATGCAATTTTCAAACAAATCATTTCTGTGATAGAAGAAAAAGTGAAGACCAATTTAAAAGTAGGTACTTTGGTTTATGTTAAGTCTTCCATCACTGCACCACAAGGAAAACCATCGCTCTCCAAACATGATGCCTTGAAGTACGGTACTTACAAATACAAAATTTATCATCCTGAGTTTCCACACGAATCAACAGCGGATCAGTTCTTTGACGAGATCCAATGGGAAGCGTATTATCAACTGGGGCAATACATTGGAAGTGATGTATTGGGCATCGATGATTTTGAAGCGTTTCAAAAAAAGGATCACCCTAAACCAAAGTGTGAAATAGAAGATTTGATTGATTACTTTGACGATGGAAAATCCTTATTCACTGAAGCAGAAGCTGAAGAAAAACAGAAATGGGAAACAACAAAAGAAGTTGATATTATTCCAACCAAACCAATGAAAGCGAAAAAGACCATTGTTGGAGCAAAACCACTTGAAGAAATAGAAGCAAGCGCATCAGCTGCTTCAAACGTTCAAGAAAATGGGGAAGAAAAAGTCACGGTTGGAAAAGAAGTTAATTTTAAAATGTAAATTGCAGTTAGAATAAAGAGAGTTAAACAGTTGTAATTAAATTTTTTGAAATCCTATAAAATTTAATTCAACATGATCCGATTTGTATTTCTATTTTCATTCCTCACTTTCAACGCACTTTCTAGTTTTGCTCAAGATCTTCCTGTCTACATCGAAGAAGATGGTATTATTGCCATTGAATTAGAATCAGCAGGCGAGTATTTTGATTGGTCGGTAGATACTATAATCGATGGTTATCTAGGGTCAAGTTACCTGCGATATTCCGGCCCGAATTATTTTGGTAGTCCCGGAAATTCTCTCCTAACTTTTAAAATCAACATTAGCACTACTGGCACCTACCGCTTCCAATGGAGAAGTAGAATTGCGCAAGGCAATAGCAATACAGATCACAACGACAATTGGCTTCGCATTCCTGATGCCACAGCATTTTATGGTAAGATAGGCAACAGTACCGTCTATCCGCACGGCAGTGGAATGACACCTACTCCAAATGGTGCAGGCAGTAATGGTTGGTTCAAAGTTTATCAAAATCAAACTAACAATTGGACTTGGGATGCTTCTACAAGTGACAATGATCCACATCCCATTTTTGCGGAATTTGACAGCGCAGGGATTTATACCATCGAAATATCTGGGAGATCACAAGGACATGCGATTGATCGATTCGTCTTGTACCACAGTTCTGTAAGTATCTCTGATGCTACATGGTTAGGTCGACCGGAATCTCAAACAATGGATCCGGTAGGAACAAATGAATTGACATCTGAAAAATTATTCTTAAGTCCTAACCCTGCTGTAGAGTCACTTTCTATTAATTTACCAAAAGAGAATCTCAATGATAGTTTTGAAATTCAGATTTATGATACGATGGGTATGTTGGTGAAAACTTTCAATAAAAACAAAAGTGAGGTACATGAAAAAACAATTCTAAATATCAGTGAGCTTATACCCGGGAATTATATGGTCAGAATTAGAGGAGAAAAGATTTTGTATTCTGGGCAGTTTATCAAACAGAACTAAGCTGTTTTATTAAAACAAAAAAGGGTTCCCGAACTTAACATTTCAGGAACCCTTTTTTATGAGAACTCTTATCTTTTTTAAACCAAACGCCTCACCTCTGTGCTATTCGTCAATTCCAAATCCTTATTCAAATTCAACAAATTCAACCCTGGCTTTTTTCCAACCTCAATACTTCCCAGTTCTGCCCCATATCCCAAAGCTTCCGCACCATTCAATGTTGCCCATTTCAACAAGGTTGAAAAAGGGATATAAGATTGGTATCTCGAAATTGCTTTCATTTCATCCAGAACAGATAAAGTCCAATTGGAAGTTAAGCTATCCGTACCAATCGTCATTCTGGAATCACAATCTATAAAATTTTGATAATTGGGCATTCGATTTTCTATATACAAATTTGCATTCGCACAGGTTGCCCAATAAACGTTCGGACTCCAATTCTGAGCAGCTTGAATATCCTCTTTTGTGCTCAAGGTATTGTGTACAAAAAGATTGTTGTTTTGAGGATTTAGATTTGCCAATGCGTAATGGATCGCTGGCAAACCATTGTGTTTAAACTCATCCAAAGTAATTCCGAAACCACCAAAAAAATCATGGAATGCGCCTGTCCCTTTTAAAAACAATTCATTCTCCGGAGGTGTTTCCTGATTGTGGATACTGATCGTACAATGATCTGGATTGCTTTCTTTTATCATTTTGAAAAGCGATTCTGAAACAGAATAAGGCGCATGAGGAACGCAGGATACTTTATCGCCTTCTCCCCCATGATGGGCATCATACACCGCTTTGTATTTGTCATATTCTCCCTGAGCCATTCCTTCTTGCAAGAAGTCAAACATCTCTACAAACGTGTGGTACTTTATTTTACTTTTCCTTTTCGTCGCAAAAGAGTCTGTCTTGTTAGAAATATCTCCAACAGCCACAATTCCACCATCGTACATTTCTTGATCTCCTTTGGCTATCGCATCCAAGATCGCCTGCTCTTCCACCTCTCTAAAAGTCACCACGTTTTTTATAAAGGGAATAAGGCTCGTACCCGTTGCAACTTTGCCTTTCATATGAGACAATTCTAAATGGCAATGGGTATTTACAAAACCTGGAACAATGACGCCAGTATGTTTTTCGAAACTTGTTGGATCGTGGTTCTCTTGTGGCTCCAAAGAAAGAATCTTTCCTTCCTGATCCAATACCACTAAATGATTTTCAAGAACATCTCCACTAACCGTGAAAATTTTATCTGCAGCTATTTTTCTCATTGATAAATATTGGGCTAAAATTCTAAAACAATCAAACCGTTTTTAATGCGTGGTTCAAACCAAGTTGATTTTGGCGGCATTGTTTTTCCGTTATCCGCAATTTCCATCAACTCTTCAACAGCAACGGGATAAAGTGCAAAAGCGATCAGCTCTTCATTTCCTTTCATCGCTTTTTTAATTCCTTTGAGCCCTTTGGTTCCTTCTACATATTTCATTCGGTCGTCGGTCCGACTGTCTTTTATTCCCAAAACATTTTTCAAAACCAAATCATCGAGCAAAGAGGCATCTAGTAAAGGTCCATTGCCTTTATGTTTTTCTAATATTTCTTTTTTCCATCGCAACTTGAAAAACTCTTTTCCTATAACCATTGTCAATTCATGTTTCGCTTTTGGCTTTTCGGGTGTTTCCTGAATTTCAATTTCAAAAATTCCAGATAAAGCAACTATCAATCGGGTCAATGATAGGTCGTTGTATCCTTCTATGACTCTATTGTAATCGTGTACATCCAATTGGTCAACAGAAAAGAAAACACTCAACAATTTGTCAAAATCATTGGGCGCTTTTTTTTGTTCTGCTCTTTCATGCATAAGAGCAGCAGTAGTCGTTCGATGATGGCCGTCTGCGATGTAAGTGACCGATATTTTACGCTCAAAAAGATCTTGAACTTTTTCAATATCATCTTTCCCGCAAATTTGCCAGAAGCTATGTTTCGAATTTTCCGCCTCAAAAACGGTGGAAAAAAAGACATCATTTTTCGAAATATAATCTTTTAAAAATTGATCAATTTCTGAAACTCCAGGATAAATCAACAAGACAGGTTTTACCGTAGCTCCTCTCGAAATCAGGAGATGAATTTGTTGCTGTTCTTTGATCGCAAGCGTGTTTTCATGCTTCTTAATTTTTCCATCATAAAAATCTTGGATACTTGCTCCTCCTATAATTCCGGTGTATTTTTTCCCGTTCTGCTCAATTTGATAAATGTATAAACCTTCTTTTGGAAACTTGTGAAAGAAGCCACTCTTCATATACTCCGAGTAATCGTATTTCACAGTACCAAAGAATGCATCCGAAGAAGCTACATAATCTAAATTAGGATAAACGGCCTGGAAAGGTTTTATCGTCATTGGTTAAAGTTGGTTGTAAATGTTTTTTTTGTAATCTTGAACAATTTGAGTCTTGTTCTATTATTTTGTTTCAGAATGGTTTCTGGATTTGTTGGTCAACTATTTTATCATTTTCATGAAAGTTCCCACAAACCAATTGGAATCAGCTTTTAATAAAGTTTCTAAAGCTGAGTTGGATTTATTGGAAAAGAGTTTTAAGTCCTGTACCACTTTTTTGAACTCTTCCGTTTCTTTGCCAGTTCCTTCGACAGCAGAAATTTCTTCCAGCGCTTTTACCAAAGGTTCCAACTCTTTTTTCTTTCGTTGCTCAATGATTTTTTTGGCGACCACCCACATGTCTTTTTCCGCTACAAAAAACTCTTTTCGTTCACCGGGTACTAAATGCTTATAAATTAATCCCCAAGACAGCAATGCTCGAATATTCATATTCGCATTGCCCAAAGATATTTTCAAATCATCCATGATTTCTTTAGAAGACATTGCTTCAGGAGCAATTAAAAGCAGTGCATGTACCTGAGCCATGGTCCTGTTAATTCCCCAACTTGAGCCTAATGTTCCCCAAGTTTCTATAAATTTTTGTTTTCCTTCAGAAAGTTCCACGGCGATTTATTTAAAAGCTTACAATTGATAATTCTTTGTTCAATCCATTCAATATTTACTGAAAGCTAATGCATTCTTAAGTAAAATCAAAATATCACTTTAGAATATAGGATTCTAAAGACAGAACTTATGCTTTTGCTACTTTATAAAACGGCGCTTTTACAACCGTAGCCTTCAATTTTTTCTTACCAGCTACAACATAAAACTCAGAACCGATTTTACTATGAGACGGCGGAACGTATCCCATTCCGATTGGAATTTCTAGACTCGGTGACTGTGTACCAGAAGTAACTACTCCTATAGCTTCTTCTGATGCATTCTCGATTATATAATCATGACGGGGCACTCTTCGGTCTTCCATGGTGAATGCCACCAACTTTCGATTTACTCCATTTGCCTTTTGTTCTGTGAAAAATTCAGAAGAATTAAAAGGTCCTTTTTTCAATTTCGTAATCCAACTCAAACCCGCTTCAATAGGAGAAGTGGTGTCATTGATGTCGTTACCGTAAAGGCAATAGCCCATCTCTAAACGCAAGGTATCCCGTGCGCCCAAACCTACTGGCGCAATGCCTTCTTCTTTTCCAGCATCAAATACTGCATCCCATAAAGCTGCCAATTGATCAGATTGCACATACAATTCAAATCCTCCCGAACCAGTGTAACCTGTAGCAGAAATCAATATATTATCTAGCCCCGCAACTTTCCCTTTGGTAAAAGTATAATACTTCATTTCTGCTAGATTCACTTCCGTAAGTTTCTGCAAAACTTTAGTTGCGTTTGGTCCTTGCACAGCAATCAATCCTGTCCGATCACTTATATTGAACATCTTATTGTCAAAATCATTATTCTCTTGGATCCAATTCCAGTCTTTCTCAATATTCGAAGCATTTACCACCAACATAAAAGCCTTCTCCCCTTCTGAACATTGATCTTCATCCAAACGATAAACAAGTAAATCGTCCACAATACCGCCTTCTTTATTTGGAAGGCAAGAATACTGTGCATCTCCGATTTCTAGTTTGGACACATCGTTAGAAGTTACTTTTTGTAAAAGCGCTTCTGCTTCTTTTCCTTTTACAATAAACTCACCCATGTGAGAAACATCGAAGACTCCAACATTATTTCTAACAGCATGGTGTTCGTCTTTTATGCCTGCATAAGAAATGGGCATATTGTATCCTGCAAATTCTGCCATCTTAGCGCCCAATGCGAGGTGTTTTTCAGTAAGCGGTGTAGACTTCATGGTTTTATTTTTTTCTTGTGCCAACTATTAATCGACAGTAATTTGGTTTATTTTATCTCCTTGCTGAATTTGATGGACGACATCCATACCATCCGTTACTTTTCCAATAATCGTATATCTACCACTTAAATGAGGCGCGGGGGAATGGGTAATAAACCATTGTGTACATTCCGTATGTCTTCCTGCTGAAGCCATCCCAACATAACCTTCTTGTTCATAATAAACTTGTGGTAATTCAGAACGAATTGAATAATCAAGACTACCATATCCATCACCACGTGGGCAACCCGTTTGGATTACAAAGTTTGAAACCACTCGATGGAATGTTTTATCATTGTAAAATCCATTTGACGCCAATTGTGCAAAGTTGGCAACGGATCCCGGAGCCAAATCTTTAAATAATTGTATTCTTATTTTTCCTTTATTCGTCGTTACGATTGCTTCGCTTTTTTCATCTAATGAATTCACCACACCCCAATCTATGGGATGATTAAACTTTATTTCTGTTGCCAGACTCTTATCTTTCCCATTGAAATAATCTATTGCGGTTTGCAAAGCGTTATAGGTTTCCACCTCTTTAGGTAATTTTAATTTTAACTGAGCAGAGCTTAAAAAAGAAGGATCTTCTATGTAGGTTTTATAATCTGCATTCTTATTGGCCAATGCTCCAGACAATTCTGCTAAAGCACCAATATCGCCTTCCTGAACGATTGAAGTAAAATAGCTCGCCAAGTTTCTACGAACCAATCGTCTTGATTGTCCAAAGAATATATCAAAATCAGATCTGTTTGAAATCTTTGCGAGTGCACCAGCAATTGCAGTTAAGACAATTGGATCTTTTTCTTCTCGGGTATTTTCAAAAATATATTTATAGTTCCAAGGAAATTCGGACATCGCATCTAAAATCATTGCTTTCCTTGATGGAGAGGTCGTGGACAGGAGACTTGTACGCAGCTCCCGATTGATTCTATTTCTTGTCATTTCCTTATAGTACGGCAGCCATTTATTTGCTGCCTTGTACAAATTGATGCGCGTCTTATAGCTCAATGTAGTATCTCTTCCTTGCAATAAATAAACAGTTGCATCTTGAGGTATTCCACTATTGTAAAAATGACTGGCTGCAGCTGCTGAAACATGTGGATTAGAATCTTTTAAAAGTTCATATACTTTGGATTGAGTAAAGCTATAATCAAAGTTTCCGAATGCTCTGATAATATTGCATTTCACTCTATAATCCTTTTCAATATCAAGTGCATCCATTAATGCACGGATTGCAATTGGTTTTCTTGTTTTCCCCATTCCTATGGCCAATGCCATTTTTATATCAGGATCTTCTTCCAGATTATAAACACTGATTAAGGTTGAAGTGAAACTATCAATTTGGATTCCGTTAAAACGAGAAAGATAATTCGCTGCCAATAATCGAACGGAATTCGGATAACCTGGTTTGGACAAATACTCCACCATTTTTGCTGTGGCATTTTCATCTTTAATGTCTCTCAATCCAAAACCATAAATCCCTCTTGCCAACCCTTCTAATAACAGAGTGTCAGATCGAAAATAATTTCTGGCCGTACTCATTGACTTAAGCATTGATGCAGATCCACATTTTCCAAGTGCTTCCAATATATTGGCATTCATTTTTACATTTTGAGACAATGAATCTCTAGGTTGAAATGCTTTCAATAAAAGAGGTGCAGCATCTTCTGATCCGATTTGCCCCAAGGCATAGGCAGCAGCAGCACGTACGTCCAAGATATCGTCATCAAGTAGCGTGGCTAAACTGTCAATTCTTTTTTCTGCTTTTGAGCCGCCTATAGATGCAAACGCCATCGCAGCAGTCAATCGATACGAAGGATCCTTGTCTTTAAAAAACAAGATTAAGCTATCCACTTCTTGTTTGTCTTGTAGATTATAAATTTTCTGGAATACAGGATCAGCAGTATCAATATTGATCTCTGTAATTAACTTATCTTCTACTGAAAGGCAGGAAGAAAGTCCGAATATTCCAACAAGTACGAAAAGGTACCAATAAATGTATTTCATATTTTCTATCGGTCAAGTTAAGAGGATCAATGGCAAGTCATTGGTATAAAATTGTTGCAAAAATACTGGGATTATAGTTTTTACAAAGCCGAATGAGCAATAAGAATTCTAATCAAGCAATTTTTATTTAAAAAGAGGGGAAATTGCCAAGGATTTTCACTTATTCAACTTGTTTTTAAATGAAACTGTTTGTAAAACAGCTTCATTCAAAAACTATAGTGGGAACAAAATTTATTATTACAAAGTTGTAGGATGCTAATCAAAATCCTCGTCTTCAAAAATAGAAGTTGAATCGCGTTCAATTTCTTCCTCATCACCAAAGGGATCATCTCCAAAGTTTTCATCTTCCTCTTCCTGCCAAAAATCATCTTCGCCTGTTCCACTTACGGGAACAATACTGCCATATTCTTCACAATCCAGAACGATTCCAATATCTCCTCTCGGGATATTAAATCGCTCTTTGACATCATAATCCGCTTCTGGATCCGATTCCAATTTTTTTAGAAATTTAGCATAAAAAGGTCGAGCCATCTTCGCACCAATTCCATCTCGAAGACTTAAAAATCTTATCCATCTTTGGTCTCCTCCGACCCAGGTACCTGTGACCAAATCAGGGGTCATGCCCATAAACCAACCATCTACATAATCGTTGGTTGTTCCGGTCTTTCCTGCTACTTCACTTTTGATGCTACTGAATCCAGGCAAACCTTGATTCATAACTTTCTTGAGCATTTGAATCATCACAAAATTCGGCTTAGAGTTGAGTGCTCTTCTTTCTTGAATTTCTTCTCGGTATATTTCTCTTCCGTTTTTATCTTCTATGTGGCTGATAAAAATTGGTTTGGAATATAAGCCATCATTGGCAAAGGTGGTGTACGCTCCCGTTAATTCCAAGACGGTCAAATCACTTGATCCCAAACAAATAGAAGGTTGCTTTGGAACCCGGTATTGTCCATTGGATCGCTTTTTATTTTTATCCAATCCCATGTTGTGGACAAGGTTTCGAACAGGCTCTGAATCTCCTAATTGTTTCATCAAGAATACAGATACCGTATTTTTTGACCATTGCAATCCTTTAAATAAAGTAAAAGGCTTTCCGGAGTATCTGCCATCCGCATTATTGGGAGTCCAATCCTGAGGAATTTTAAAATTGGCTTCCCCGACATGAATTGTATAAGGCAGATCATAAACCACAAAACAGGGAGAAATCCCTTGCTCTGCTATTGCTGTCGCATAAATAAACGGCTTGAACGTGGAACCTACCTGACGATCAGAAGTTACGTGATCGTATTGGAAGTATTTATGGTTAATTCCACCAACCCATGCTTTTACAAAACCGGTAGCAGGATCAACTGAAACAGAACCAAATTGCAAAAACATGCGGTG
Organism: uncultured Saprospiraceae bacterium; assembly: GCA_938041325.1. Taxonomy (GTDB): domain Bacteria; phylum Bacteroidota; class Bacteroidia; order Chitinophagales; family Saprospiraceae; genus CALIAG01. The sequence continues at coordinate 21,059 of CALIAG010000393.1, forward strand.
ATACTTTATTGAATCCAAGGGACTCATTATCGTATCTTTTTCCATTGCATCATTATATGCGAAAACCCTCATTTTTGCGGGTTTGTCAAAATTCTTTTCACTTACTGTTTGAAAGTCTTCCCAATTTTCTTTCAACGATTCCCATAGCTCGCCATCCATTACCCGTCTGTATTTCATCGCGAGTTTTGAACCAATAATTTTCTTACTGGTCAATCTAGCCATGTATCCTTTCTCCTTTTCTACATCCAGCATTCTTTCTATATCGACATCTCGAAGTTGGAAATCGTCAATTTGCTTTGCCACTTTAGCAATGACTGGATTTAGCATTCTTGCTCGAATCGTTTGATATCGACTTGTTCCTCTAATGTCTCTTTTCAAAGCTCTAGCCCTAGATTTCAAATCGGTTTCTATTTCCTTTGGTTCTTTTTCATCTCGGTCTATTGGATCCACATAAGTCCAAGGATCAGCTTTCCTCCAAACTCTTTCAAATTTTTTCTGGAGAGAAGTCATGTGTTCAAGCATGGCATCTTCTGCATGTTTTTGAATTACGGGATCCAAGGTGGTATATATTTTTAAACCATCTCTGTAGATATTGTATTTTTCGCCATTGCTTTTTTTCGCTTCATCTTTTGCCAAAATCCTGTTCAACTCTTTTCGCAATTCCATTCTAAAGTAGGGAGCCAATCCATCCGCATGAGTCGTTCTTTTAAAGCTCGACATGTCCATTGGTAATTTTCTCAATGAATCGTATTGGATCGGGCTTATAAAATTCTGTCTTGTCATTTGGTGAAGCACAACCATTCTTCGATGTCTGGTCGTATCTGGTCTTCTGATAGGATTGAATAAAGAAGGGTTTTTTAACATCCCTACTAATGTAGCCGCTTGATTGATACTAAGGCTGTCTTGACTGGTTCCAAAATAAATTTCTGCTGCTGCTTTTATCCCATAAGCATCATTTATAAAACTAAACTTGTTGAGATACATCGCCATGATCTCTTGCTTGGTATAACTGCGTTCTAGTTTTACAGCAATGATCCACTCCTTGAATTTTTGAATGACCCTTTCCAAACCTGAACCAGGTTTTTCGGTAAATAACATCTTTGCCAACTGCTGGGTAATCGTACTGGCGCCACCTGCACTTTTATTATTCAACAAAAGTGTTTTACCAAATACACGCATCAAACCCCATCCATCAATTCCGCTATGTTTGTAATAACGTTCATCTTCCGTTGCAACTAGTGCATTTACAAGGTTTGGAGAGAGTTGATCAAAAGTAACGGGAATTCTATTTTCGATATAGTATCGACCCAATACTTCCGTGTTGGCCGCATAGACCTCAGAAGCCAAATTGCTATTTGGGTTTTCTAACTCTTCGAAAGTAGGCAGATCTTGATAAGAAAGGAAAATAAACATCCCAGCAATAAATAGGACACCGCATATAGCCCCAAACCACATTAAGCGCACAAGTCTCTTATACACTTTTTGTTTCTTATCATCCCCATTGGGAATGTTCTGATCACTGGTTTCTACATTATCCATAGGTGACGTGAATTTTTCCTTTTTGCAGTAAGATTTTCTAGAACGCTCTTACTGACATAGTATGTTAATTGTTGAAGTTTTACTTATATGCAATACCTCAAAAATTATAAGAGCTCAAAGATAATTACTTTACTTTAAATATTTTACTCATTTGAAACGAGGAAGTTGATAATTCCAGCCTCTTTTAACACAAAATCGGTAAGAATTGGTTGGAGTGGGCCAACAAATAAAAATTTGAAGGGAAAAAACTAGAATTTGGCCTAATTTGAAGAGAAACTGCAAATTGGCAATAATAAGCAGAAGGGACTATGACAAAGGATTGATTTAAGGTTGAATACAGGATAAGAAAGGTTAAAAGTCCTTAATTATTGAAGTAATCAAGGCTTTCAAGAATCAAATCGTGGTTACAAGTCTGATTGATGGTCGCTTTACCGATTTCAGTAAGCATCGTAAAATTAATCTCAGACCTTTCGTTCTTTTTATCTTTGGTCATTAAATGAATTAAAAATGGAAAGCTGTCTTCTTTCAAGTGATTTTTATCATAGTGGAAATTGATAAAATCTTTGATATTCTTTAATTCGCTATCGGGTAATCCTGTAATTTTAGCGGAAAGGTAAGCTTCACAAATCATTCCTATAGCGATGGCTTCTCCATGCAGATAAGGTTGGTCCGAGTGCAAAGCATGAGATTCAACAGCATGCCCAACCGTATGGCCAAAGTTCAATGCTTTTCGAACATTGTCTTCAAAAGGATCTGCTTCTACTATTCTCTTTTTAACCATCAAGGAAGGAACCAAAATAGAAGACCAATCGACTTTTTTCAAGTCTTTAATCTGACTCAGTTCTTTCCACTGCTTGGAATCATCAATTAAACTGTGTTTGATAATTTCTCCAAAACCACTTCGCAACTGTCTATACGGAAGAGATTCTAACCAGCAAGGATCAATAAATACAGCTTTAGGATTCTTAAAAAGTCCAACGGAATTTTTCACATCTGCAAAATCAACGCCCAGCTTTCCTCCTATCGAAGAATCAACCTGAGACAATAAGGTGGTAGGAATTTGTATAAAATCGATCCCCCTTTTAAACGTTGCTGCGCAAAAACCACCCATATCTCCAATCACTCCTCCTCCAAGATTTATACAAAGACCGTTGCGGTCTATGCCTTCATCCATCATTTCTTTCCAGATCTTATTACAACTTTTAATGCTTTTATTGAGTTCCCCTGATTTTGTTTTGATCAGGATCGGTTTATCGATATTGGTTTTATCCAAAAGCTTTGGCAGGCATTGTTTTTTTGTATTCTTATCTACGATAATTACAATTCTGGAGTATTTCTTTTCCTTAAGAAATGCATTTAAATCATTCCAAATATCTCCAACAAAAATGCTGTAATCTTTTAAATCAATTTTCCTCATTTATACTATAGTAGTGTATCTAATTTTTGGTCAATCTTATTCTTAACCAAATTCTTGATTTGTAATTCTAATTCGTTGAAGGATTCTTTTCCATAAACATGGGTAATTTTACCTTCACTAAGGTAACTTATTTTATCACAAATTGATGTGAGGCTGCTTATAATATGGGAAGACAATAAAATGATTTTTCCTCCTTTTTTAAGTCTCAACAAGATCTGATAAATTTTTTCATTATTTTCAACATCTACCCCATTAAATGGCTCATCTAAAATGAAAATCGGCCGATTTGAGGATAACATTCCAATAAAGGCCAATTGCTTTTTCATTCCAGTAGAATAATTATCTATCAGCTCTTCTAACGGCAATTGGAAGATTTCGTTCCACTCTTGAATATTAAAATGTGGCTTATTTAAGGTTAAAAGCTCTAAATACTCTCTACCTTTCAAATAAGGGTAAAAATAGTTTTGTGTTTCTAAAAATGCAATATCTTCTCGCTTCAAGGCCTTTTCCCCCATAGACATAAGGCCTGAGCGAGGAATTATGTTTTGATAGAGAGTATTAAAAAAGGTTGTTTTTCCCGCACCATTCATACCCAATATACCATGAATTTCGCCTAAATGGAAAGTTTGACTCAAGCCTTTCAAGACTGCCTGCTCTCCATAGCTTACATTCAAATCTTCTATTTTAAACATATAATTGATCTAGATTATTCACTGCTCTTCTCCCATACAAAACCAAGAAAAATATTCCGGCAGGCCATAGTATAGGTATGACCAAACACATAGCTGCAATCGCTAATTGGGTTTGATTATAAATAACGATTCTTCTAGGATGATATTGAGCATATTTGAAGAATATTAAAAAGACTAAAATAGCCTGAGTTACAAAACTCATATAAAGCAACAAATACCAATAGGAAGAATGTAACATCAAAAACAAAACATAATGAGGAATAAAAAAAGCATGCAGTAATTTGCTATGACTTAAAATTTTCGACCATAAGAATGGATGTGCGGTTTCTTCAAAAATCTCTTTGCCTTCCACTTCAATATAGAAAGCACTTATGGTGACCGTTGTCAATAACATTCCCACCAATATAGAAGCCGTAAAATAAGACAAAAATAAAGGGATAAAATACATCAACAACAAAGAAGGCCAATGTTTTCTTAAACCCGATTTCCATTCAAAAGCATTAACTGGAATCGCTGATAAGGACCAATTTCCAGCCCGATCTTTTTTCTTAATCAAACCGACTGGAACCAACGCTACTAGCAAGGCTATTCCATATAAACAAAGCGCATAAAACACCCGACCTGTTGCCAAACTTACTAATAAAAAAAAGGGAGTAACAGCATAAAAATATTCAGCAAAGTAGATGATTATGCTCGGCATTTTCAAGCGTTCCAAAAAGGCTTTATCATCTCTTTTGAAATGAATACCGAATAGAACCGCTGCCGCTAATAGTAAAGGAAGTTCGGAATTTTGGTCTGCAATAGTTTCTAAACCTGATAGCACAAAAACAAAAACCAATGGTGCCACCAATAATAAAAGCAGCCAGCCTACGTCTTTCAACATTCTTAAGGCCTGCAATGTTCTGATCTTTAATATGGTAACGATTCCGTTCATTTATTGGGGCTAACCAGCATCTATAAAATCCAAAGACCATGCTTGTGGTTTATCAGAGAATAGTGCTTTCGTTTTTTGCCAAGTAGCTTTAAATAAATCTGAGTGCCGATATGCATTTAGAGCATCTTCGTCATCCCAAACACTGAAAGTAAAAAATACATTTGGAGTGGAAGTGGATTGTAAAAGTTCCACATGTTGACAGCCATTCGATCCTCGTATTTTCGTTTTAGAATCATCAAAAATAGATTTGAAGGCATCAATCTTATCTTCTTGAAAAGTTAGCTTTACTATTCTTTTTATCATCAGAGTATTTTTCAATCATGAAATTCCACTTCAATACCATCGTCTTTTTTCAAGCCCAATAACGTGGACGCTTTGCCCATATTAATTGCAATCTCTAAATGATCTGCACTATTGAAATGACAAAGCATTTCTCCAATAGGAACATCCGCATAATTACTTACCAAGTTTTTGATAGGATTGTTGCGCTTGAAATAAATAGAAAAAGTTCTTGATTTCCCAATTTCATTAAATTTATCTCTTGTAATATTCACTATTACATTCTCATAATCATCCACATGAATAACCGATCCACGGATTTGGTTTTCGGTCGTAACGGCCTGCAAACTTAATCGTTGTTCAATTGAAACTACAGGTATCCCGATTTCATTAAACGGCCTGCCACTAGCAATGTGTCCAACTGCATTCGAATATAACGTTGATAATGGAAACTCCGGTCGCACATTATATTCCAACTCGTACATATCTTCTCTTAAATCATCAAACATCAAAGAAAACAATCCATTGTCCGGGCCAATAAAATAATGCCCCTCTTTCCGTATAGCCAAAAAACATTTCCGGTTGTCCGGATAGTTATTCACACTCGCAATATGAATGCTTCCTTTAGGAAAACAATAAAAAGAATTCTTCAATAAATAAGAAGCTTGAACTATATCGTATTTTTTGATGTTATGGGTGATATCCACTATGTTAAGATTGGGGTTTTTATCCAATAAATGACCTTTTAATATCGCCGAATAATGATCTTTTAAGCCAAAATCTGTGGTTAGGGTTATTATGGACATGTAGCAGAATGTTTTTTCATAGTGTTTTTTCTCAAAAATAGTCGGACCTAATGTAGAAATTGGAAGCTTCCAATGTCTCCAACAGAAGAATATAATTAAACCTTTGTGAATGCTTATGAATTAAGCAAAATATTTAATTCTAATTTTAATAATTTGTAATGTATTTACTTTCTTACTCAAAACGTTAATTTTACATAAGGAATTTTACTATAATGTGAAGGATAGATTTCGCTTTCCCATTGCAGTATTCACTTATTTTCCCTAAATTATTTAATACTAGTCAGAAGAAAGATAAGGACACTATAAATTTATTTTCAAACGCTCCCGATAAAAAACAATCATATATTGAGTGAAATAATCTTAAAAGTAGACGGTGTTGATCCCGTTGAACTCTACGGAGAAAAAAATATCAAATTAAATCTATTTAAAAAGGCTTTTCCAGAACTAACTATTACTTCTCGTGGTCATAATATCAAATTGGCAGGTGCAAAAAAAGATGCCCAAAAAGCCAAAGGTAAGCTCGAGATGATGGTCAGAATTCTCAAAGAACACAATGAATTGACAGTACAAACTGTTGAGGATCTCTTGGAAGGAGGCAATCCTTTCCAGAGTAAACTGAGCAGCGGTTCATCTAATCCAACTATTGTACATGGTCGTGGTGGAAGAGCAATCAAAGCAAAAACACACAACCAGAAGAGATTGGTTGATGCTTCTGAGCAAAATGATATTGTCTTTGCCATAGGGCCAGCTGGAACAGGTAAAACCTATACTGCTGTTGCATTGGCTGTCCGCGCCTTGAAAAACAGGGTAGTTAAAAAAATTATATTGACGCGTCCGGCTGTTGAAGCCGGAGAAAGCCTCGGTTTTCTTCCTGGAGATTTAAAAGACAAGGTTGATCCTTATCTCCGACCATTATATGACGCACTCGACGATATGCTCCCAGCTGAAAAACTCAATTTTTTCATGAGCAATAGAACCATTGAGGTTGCACCATTGGCCTTTATGCGTGGACGTACTCTGGATAATGCTTTCATAATCCTAGATGAAGCTCAAAATACAACGGGTATGCAATTGAAGATGTTCTTAACTCGTTTGGGGCCATCTGCAAAATGTATAATCACTGGAGATATCTCACAAATTGATTTGCCTTACAATCAAAAATCAGGTCTTAGAAAAGGCATGGAATTGCTAAGTGATATTCAAGGTATCAGTACAATTAAGTTGACAGCAGAAGATGTTGTTAGACACCGCTTGGTTAAACAAATTATTCTGGCTTACGATGCGAGTGATGAAATATTAAGAGCTCAAAGACAAGAAGCACAAAACGCTAGAGAAGAAAAAAGACGCAGAAAAGAAGAGGAGGAATAACCTTCTCTTTTTTTCCTACCAAATAAAATCATTCCTGTAGAGACGGATAAAAATTAATGAATTTATTTCCGTCAAACTAAGTGCTTGGACACAAATATCATTGTATTTTGTGGGCCATTGAGCAATTTTATCAGCCTGTAAAATCAGAGGAATGAAAATCTTTCAAGTTTCAAAAGAAAATAAAAATATCGTTGGTCACCTAACTTTGGATGGCTCCAAAAGCATCAGCAATCGTGCTTTAATCATCCGTGCACTAGCTGGCTCTAATTTTCCTATTCACAACCTGGCCAATGCGAAAGATACACAGACTCTTGAAGCCCTTCTTCAACACAAAGGAGATACTTTTGATTGTGGTGCTGCAGGTACGACCTTCAGATTTCTGACCGCTTATCTTTCTCTTCAACAAGGAACTCAAATCCTTACTGGCTCTGACCGCATGAAGCAACGCCCAATAGGTGTGCTGGTAAATGCACTTCAGGAGCTTGGCGCAAAAATCGAGTATTTGGAAAAAGAAGGATATCCTCCATTAAAGATACATGCTCCTCAAATCACTAATCAAGATCGCATCAAAATCAGTGCTGGCACCAGTAGCCAATACATTTCTGCCTTATTGATGATCGCTCCCACTTTGCAAAATGGGCTTACCATAGAATTGGAGGGCAATGTCGTTTCAAGACCGTATATCGAAATGACTTTAGGTCTGATGGAGTATTTTGGCGTTTCACATGAATGGGAAGCAAACGAAATTAAAATCACAAAGCAAACATATATAGGTAAAGAATTTACGGCAGAAGCAGATTGGTCTGCAGCTTCTTACTATTACATAATGGCAGCGTTTGCTGATAAGTTGGATTTGCAATTGGACGGTCTTGGCCCAAAAAGTACCCAAGGCGATTCTGTATTGGTCGAAATGATGGAAAGTTTTGGAATCCAAAGCCGCTTTACGGAAAAGGGAATTCACTTAAGCAAAAGTGACAAAGCTACAGCTCCCGTTTTTGAATGGGATTTCATCCGCTGCCCGGATATAGCACAGAGCCTAGCCGTTGTATGTGGCGGTACGGGAATTTCAGGTCTTTTTTCTGGTTTGGAAACCTTGCGAATTAAAGAAACGGATCGCATCGCTGCACTTCAAAATGAATTGGTTAAAATGCAGGTTTTCTTTTCTGCTTTGCCTAAGAAGTTTTCCAAAAATTCTGATAATGAATATTTCATGATCGAAGGAAAAGCAGTGATAGATAATCCACAATTCCCGAGTTACGAAGACCATAGAATGGCCATGGCATTTGCACCGATTGGAATGTTAGCTCCAGTAAAAATTGAGGAACCGAATGTGGTAGAAAAATCTTATCCTAAGTTTTGGGAAGATCTTCAAAAGATTGGTTTTAAAATAGAGGAAGTTCAAGCATAACCAAAAGAAATTTTTCAATAACTATTTCCCGGATAGAACTTCTCGAATCGCTTGCACTTTCAGCTGGCATTCTTCATATTCTTTTTCAGGTTCAGAATCATTCACAATCGCTCCGCCGACTTGAAAGGATAAATATTTCTCTTTCTCATTATAGATCATACTTCTGATGACTACATTAAAATCGAAATCATCTTCCGGTGTGATGTAGCCGACTGCTCCAGAATACAAACCTCTCTTGGTCACCTCATATTTTTCAATCAATTGCATCGCTCGAACCTTTGGAGCGCCGGTCATCGATCCCATTGGAAATGCATTTTCAATCGACTTGATAAAATGAACATCCGGTTTCAGTTTACCCTTAATTGTTGAAATCATTTGAAAGACTTGTTCAAAAGCATAGATCCCAAAAAGCTCTTCTACTTCTATCGAACCTGTAACACAAGATCTAGCCAAGTCATTTCGCACCAAATCTACTATCATAACATTTTCAGAACGATCCTTTTCACTGCCTGCCAAAAGTCGTTTAAAGTGAGCATCTTCTGTACTATTTTTTCCTCTTTGAATCGTGCCTTTTATGGGTTGTGACAATAAGACATCGCCACTCTTTTTCAGAAATCGTTCCGGACTTGCGCAAATCAAATATCGTCCATTCATCTTATAAAAAGCAGAGTAAGGAGCTTTGCCTTTTTGATTCAATCTTAAAAACAAATCAACAGGATTCACTTCATAATTTTCTAAATAAAACTCTTGGCAAAAATTCATTTCATAAATATCTCCAAGCTGGATATGTGATTTAATTTTTTTAATCAAACCTAAGTATTGCTCTTTTGAAATTCTGCTTTGTATTGAATTATTAAGGACTGGACTTTTAATACCTAGTTCCATTTTCTGAATGGCTTCAAAAACTTGTTCTATATCGGGTGTTTCAGTTGATATTTCAACAGAGGTTTTGCCTATTTTAAGAACGACTTCTGGTTGAAAAAAATGCAGGTCCGGCAAACCAATTCCATCGAAGTTTTTAGAACTGAGTTTTTCGGTTTCGTTTTTTAAATCATACGATAGAAAACCAAAAAGCCAGCCTGGGTTTGCAGCTCGAAAATCTCTTAATTGACTAAAGCCATTTTGTTCATTTGCACCAACCTTATAAATCAACTCTTCCTTTTTTCCAACTCCAATAAGCGACTCATAGGAGGAATAATTATCTTCTGAATAACCATTGTTATCCAAGAAGCAGCACTGGTCAAATTCATTGGCCCACAACAAAGCTTTTTGTCGAAATGAGAAACTATCTGAAATAGAAAAAGAAATGGAATTTGAAGTGGCCAAAATTGAATTCATGTCCGCTACACCTTTATTATTGAAATGAAATCAGATTTAAAACCTAAGTTCTTTTCTCTATGAACTAAATTATTCAAGGAATAATCCTTTGCAATTTTGACGTAAAATTTTTTAAAAGATACTTAAAAACAAGGTCAGGTTTTTATTACTTTAATATCAACCCGCTGATTTTTTTTCCTGCCATTTGGTGTTCGGTTGCTAGTGATCGGGCTTGCGCTGCCATAACCTTTATAGCTAAGTCTTTGTGGAGCAATCCCTTTTCGGACCAGATAATCTCTTACTGATTTTGCTCTTAACTCCGAGAGATAAATACAAAATTCAGAATCACAAAGATTGTTCGTATGCCCACCTACCTCAATGGCTGTATCAGGATATTTATTAAGATAAGTACTGAGATCATCTAGAATTGGTAAGCTTGATTTAGCCACATTAAATGAATCTGCAGGAAAGACTATATTTTTCAAAGTTACTATAGACCCTGCTGGTATTTTCTCATCGAAAGCTTCTGGAAGGTTTTCGGTAGGCTTATTCAGTGGTTCTGTTGGAGATGCAGGCGGAATATTTACCACAATTCTTTTAGGAACATAAATGAGAATCGATGAATCAAAGTCATTACCCGAACCATTCCGTCCTTCTACTTTTATCACATTTTTACCTTCATCCAATACTACATCAGCAGCAATTCGACTCTTTCCTTTGTCAAAGCTAAAAGGCTTGGTTTGACCATTGAAGAAAAGTTTGATACCACTTTTACTTTCAATATTCAAAACCGAAGCTTGTAATTTAAATCTATCAAAATCTATTTCTTCTCCACTGGTCAGTGGCATAATGATCGTAACTTCTGGAGCGGGCATTAAATCTTCAACCTCAGGTTTATCACAAGGAATGACCGTTATATTTGAAGCATTATCCACTAAGACATTTCCATTATAAGGAAACAAAGCAGGTGTTTTATAATACGCCTCTATGGTGATAAAATTATAATCTCCATTGGGTTCGAAACGGAAATTAAATTTTTTCCAATCGTAATTTTCAACCAAATCACTTTCTGCTAAAAGTTGTTTTCTATTGCAATAATCATTGCCTCCATAGATTTTCAGCACGATAGGATCTGAAAAATTGACTCTTTGTACACTTGTTCTACTGTAGCTATTGTATATCGGAGACCTCGCTAGGTGAATACTGAATTCATAACATTTGCCAGATTGCAATGCACTGGGCAAACGTTGAGCGATGCTTTCCCATGTGTCATTATCTCTGGTAACCATCCCGATATAGGTATTGCCATCCTGTGATTCTTTGGTTACTTCGAAAAAAGGTTCATTGGAAGGACCGGGATGAATATCCGGAGCAGACTCGCCCGGTTTACCGCAATCAAACCAACCTGTAGGGGCAATACGGTCATTTGCTCCTATTCTTGGAGAGTCTTCAAAAGAAGGATTCTTTAATTTAATTTCCTTAGCCTGGCCAAAAGTTGACGCAGGATAACTAAGGATTAAACAGCATAATATTTGAAAAAAATATTTCATTTAAATCGAAAGTCTTGGTCTAATATCTAAGTTTCACAATCTAAACGCACAAAATGACTAAAATTGTTTGAACTTTACATTGAAAAATATAATAAAATTCTCAAAACTCCGAGGCTTTAAGACTTCATTAACTCCTTTTCAATGAAATTCAAATGCTCTTAACCAAATAATTGATCAAGAGCACCTGCTTATAATATTAAGAAATATCATTGATTTTACGATTCGACTTAGACAAAACGGGGCGTTTCAACTGCCGAAAAGCAAAATTCTTCTCTATTTTTTAACTGAAGTTATTTAAAAGCATTCAACCCCGTTACATCCATTCCTGTAATCAACAAATGAATATCATGTGTTCCTTCATAGGTAAGCACCGTTTCTAAATTCATCATATGCCTCATACAAGGATATTCATTCGTGATTCCCATACCTCCATGAATTTGACGTGCTTCACGAGCGATTTCCAAAGCCATATGAACGTTATTCCGTTTAGCCATTGATATTTGAGCTGAACTTGCTTTTCCATCATTTGCTAAAGTACCTAGTCTCCATGCTAAAAGTTGAGCCTTAGTAATCTCAGTGATCATTTCTGCTAATTTTTTCTGAGTCAACTGAAACTGACCAATCGGTTTTCCAAATTGCTCTCTTTCTTTCGAATAACGCAAAGCAGAATCGTAGCAATCTAAAGCCGCTCCTATTGCTCCCCAAGCTATTCCGTATCTCGCTTTTGACAAGCAAGTTAAAGGTCCTTTCAAACCAATAACATTTGGCAATATATTTTCCTTTGGTATTTTTACATTATCAAAAACCAATTCACCGGTAATTGATGCACGAAGAGACCATTTGCCATGAATTTCAGGAGCCGTAAAACCTTCCATTCCTTTTTCCACAATCATCCCTCTTATCTTTCCATCTTCATCTTTCGCCCATACTACAGCAATATCAGCTAATGGAGAATTCGTAATCCACATCTTCGCTCCATTCAAAATATAGTGGTCTCCAGCATCTTTGATATTGGTAACCATTCCACTTGGATTAGAACCATGGTCCGGTTCCGTTAATCCAAAACAACCGATGTATTCACCATTGGCCAATTTGGGCAAATATTTCATTTTTTGCTCTTCCGAACCAAACTTATAAATAGGATACATAACCAAAGATCCTTGAACAGAAGCCATAGAACGAATGCCAGAATCGCCTCTTTCTAATTCTTGCATGATTATCCCATATGCAATTTCATCCATTCCTCCGCATCCGTATTTGGCCGGAAGACTAGGACCAAAAGCACCAATCTCTGCTAATCCTTTAAATAAGTGGGTTGGACATTCCGCCCGATTCGAGTAATCTTCAATGATTGGACTTACTTCTTTTTTGACCCAGTCTCTTACTGCATCTCTGGCCAACTTGTGATCATCATTAAGAAGATCATCGATATTATAATAATCATGACTTTGAAAGCGGTCTTCCTTTGCCCCTTTAGCTGTTGCAGTACCGTTAGTCGAATGTGAATTTTGCATGTAATATTAATTTGATTTCAGAATCAATGTGGCAAATCAAAACTTAAAAAATTTTTTGCCTTACCAACTTATACGATGCTGTTTGTATTTGGTTAAGAAAACACGGATAAATTTATTGAGTAATTCGTACTTAAAATTACAAATTTCAGCTAATAGATTCCATGTTCAAATGTATTAGCAGTGTAAAAAGTGAAATTTTGACATTTATCTTCGATATAATAAAATAGAATAAATGATCTTTTGTTCAAATTGACCCTTATCCAGAATTGAAACAAGTGTAATATTTGAGATTGGAAGAAATTAATCTGACAAAGTATTTTAACCCTTTTTCAAAAATATAGCGAATGTTCTATAAATTCGAGTTCTGAAAATCGTGATTTTCATTTAATGTTTGAAAAACAAACCAATCAATGGGACTTATAGCTGTAGAAGGCATGCATTTTCATGGACACCACGGTGTTTATGAAGAAGAACAAATTACAGGCAAAGACTATGTAATTGATGTCTATATTGAATATTCATTTGGAAGGGCTGCACAAGAAGACAACCTTTTCAAAACCATCAACTATGAAACCATATTCTTGATTTGTCAGGCAGAAATGAAAAAACCTGTTCAACTCTTGGAAACCTTGTCTGAAAGAATAATTGATGGATTAAAAGCTCAATTCAACCAAATACAGGATGTTAATGTAAGAGTAAGAAAGCAAAACCCTTTTCCTTCTGCTGAGGTGGACTCCGCTTATATTGAGAACGGTGCTAATTTCACTTCTAAATGTGGTCGTTGTGGGAAAGGAATGGTTTGTTATAATGATGAGAATTGTTGGTGTGTAGGGAAGCAGATCCATGAAAAAACACAAGAACTTTTAAAAACTCAATACAGAGGTTGCCTTTGCAATAACTGCCTTACTCAATATGAAGGTTAAAATTTTATATTTTCTATAACATCCCCTTGGTCTATTTCTTGCGTTACTAATTATGGATAGTTAGTCCAAACAGAAAGGTTTCTCAAGAAAAAGAATTCCCTGAGAATCTATTTCATTCACAAATACCTATAAAATGATTAAAAAAATATTATTCGTTCTGTGCATTTTACAAGTTACGGCTTGTGCGGAATTACAGAACATAGCAGGAACAGTGCTTTCTGATACTCCATTGAGCAATACAGAAATCGCTGGAGGATTAAAGCAAGCTTTGAATATTGGAATTACGGAAGGTGCGGCTAAGTTATCCGCAACTGATGGTTACTTTAAAAGTGCCTACAAGATTTTATTGCCAGCAGATGTTCAAAAAGTTACTAGTAAATTAAGTGGTGTCCCAGGTTTTAATAACCTTGAAAATGAGTTATTGAAATTGGTCAACCGAGGTGCAGAAGATGCTGCAAAAAAGGCGGCTCCAATTTTCAAAGATGCTATTACCACTATGTCTTTTGATGATGCAATGAATATTTTGATGGGATCAGATAATTCTGCAACTCAATATTTAAACACAAAAACTTCCAACCCATTATACTCTGCATTCAAACCAGAGATTAAAGGATCATTGGACAGAGTAAATGCCACACAAATGTGGAATAAAGCAATTACGACTTATAATAAAATTCCTTTTGTAAATAAATTGAATCCAGACTTGGACGATTATGTTACCAAGCAAGCTTTGAAAGGTTTGTTTTCAATGGTAGAAAAAAAGGAAAAAGGAATTCGTAATGATGTTGGACAAAGAACCACTGACTTGTTGAAAAAAGTATTTGCTAAGCAAGATAACAAATAAGCATTTTACATTGCTTTAAGTCAAACTTAAACGTTTGAACGCGTCCTTGGTATTACTATCAAGGACGTTTTTATTTTAGGCAACATCATCCATCCCTCCCGTTAGTTTCTGCACCAAATGGAATTCACTCAGAAAAGATCTGGCAACAACTCTGATGACCGTATAAAAAGGAATCGCCAATACCATCCCAACTATTCCATTCAACTGAGCGCCCATAAGAATGACTATGAATATTTCAAGCGGATGAGCCAATACACTATTGGAAAATATATAAGGTTGCAAAAGAAAATTGTCCAGCATTTGCATCAATCCAAACACAATTACCACTCTAATAATTAGAGGAAGTAACTCCTCTGTAAAGGTCATATCTAGATTGGATGAAATGGTAATGATGACCGCAAACATGGCTCCGATGATCGGTCCTACATAAGGGATCACATTTATCAGAGCTGCAAAGAAACCAATAAGCAAAGCATTTTTGACACCTAGAATCGAAAGAGCTATCGACACAAAAAAAGTGATTACCGTCATCTGAATTAAAATCCCTCCGAAGTATCTGGTCAACAATCTACTTATGTTATCTAAGGTTGATCGAATTTCAGTATCGTATTTGTTTGGCGCAAGCGCAACGATAAAACTTGTGAACAAGCCTTGCTCTTTCAGAAAAAAGAAAGTAATGAATACAATAGAAAAAAGAGAAAATAAAATGTTACTCGCTATCCCTAAAATGGATCCAAAGAAGTTTCCAATGGTCGCTGGGTCAAACCAAGCTTTCAATGATTCGGCCACTTGATCCGCAGGAGATTTTGTCCCTTCTACAAAACCTAGCTTTCCTAACCATTGATTTATTTTTGCCAAAGGTTCTTCCAACGTGGCGGCTATCTGATCGTACTTTACTTCCGATAAATTTCTGGCTTGCTCAACTATTAATGGAACAAACATCCAAACCAATAATACAGCCAAAACAAAATAACACAACAAGACCAATACTGCACTAATAGTCCGACCTGCCTTGAATTTTCCTAAATGAATTCTGGCTTGAAAAAATTTCATCAATGGTTGGCCGATCATGGACAATACCCACGCTATTAAAACATAAGCAACAATGTTCTGAAAATAATAAATCAATCCACCTAGTAAAAGCAGACCCAGAACAACTGCAAGGTATTTACTCAGATCTTTCATTTCGCATTAATTACTGGACCTAAAGTTTTCCAAATAGTTTCTGTAAGAATTTTATGTCCAGAAGCGGTTGGATGTATTCCATCGGCTAGATTTAATTCTCGAATACCAGCTACACTTTCTAGCAAAAAAGGAATCAATGCAAGGTTATTTTCTTTTGCCAATCGAGCATAATTTTCTCGAAATTTTGTAGTGAACTCCGGTCCCATATTTGGAGGAGCCATCATCCCTGCTAAAACAATCTTGGTTGTATTTCTCTTGGCTTGAACTTTCTTAATTATTGATTGCAAATTCTTGTAGCTGTCATCCGGATTGATTCCTCTCAAACCATCATTGCCTCCTAACTCCAAGACAAAAACATCGATATCATATTGATCCAATATCCAGTCGACCCTATTGTCTCCACCTGCTGTCGTTTCTCCACTCAGACCAGAATTAATCGCTTTATACGGTAATCCCAAGCTATCAATTTTCTTTTGAGTCAAGGCTACAAAACCTTCTGATGGGTCCAAGCCATAGGCAGCTGTTAAACTATTGCCAAAAAAAACAATAATCTTTTTATCCTCTTTTTCTGCTTCTTTTTTAGGAACCTCACTTCCCGCTTTACTAGGTGCTTTTTCAGATGAATTCTGAGATTGGCAAGAAAGAAATAGTAGGAAGGATAAGAAAATCGAAAGTCTTATGATATTGTGCATCTTAATGATTGTAGGTTTTGGTGTAAATATACTTACTTATTGGTGTAGAGTGCAGTCGATTCTTCCTTAAAACTGTATCTTTGGTAGAATAATCAAAGAGCAAAGTAGGTTAATGGACATTTCTGTTATTATTCCTTGTTACAACGAAAAAGAAAACATTCATTTAATTTTTGACAGATTGAGTTCTGTCATGAATCAAATGAAAGTGCAGTTTGAATTGATTTTCATCAACGATGGGAGCAAGGACAATACTATTGACCTGATCAAGGCACTCGCAACTCAACATTCAGAAGTCAAATACATTGATTTTAGCCGGAATTTTGGCCATCAGATTGCCGTTTCTGCAGGCATAGATATGGCAAATGGCAGCTCAGTCGTCATAATTGATGCTGATTTGCAAGATCCTCCAGAACTGATAGAGGACATGCACAATAAGATGAAGGAAGGTTTTGAAGTCGTGTATGCAAAACGAAAAACAAGGAAGGGTGAAAGCTGGTTTAAGCTAGCTACCGCCAAAATGTTTTATAGGATCCTGGCGAAAATCACAGATATTTCAATTCCTGTCGATACTGGAGATTTCCGAATAATGGACCGAAAAGTAGTTGATGTTTTAAAAGATATGCCTGAAAAGCACAAATACTTGAGAGGCCAGATTTCTTGGATAGGATTTCGCCAAACTTATGTAGAATATGACAGAAGTGAGCGAAATGCAGGGGAAACAGGCTATCCATTGAGTAAAATGATGAAGTTTGCACTAGACGGCATCACTGCATTTTCAGACCTTCCTTTGAAGTTGGTGACTTATTTCGGCTTCATAGTTTCCTTTTTTGCTTTTATAGTAATGATATATGCGCTCTATTCCAGATTCATTTTAAGGGTTTACGAACCTGGTTGGACCTCACTCATATTAAGTATTTTGTTTATTGGCGGCATCCAAATGATCGCAATTGGCATTATTGGCGAATACTTAAGTCGCATGAATTCGAACATCAGAGACAGGCCACTTTACATTGTTAAAGACACGAATCTGTAATCTGGACTCGTTTTTGTGAAAAATAAACTTAAGAACCGAACATTTTAGGTCTTTTTGAGTAAAATCATAGGAGTTGTTTAAAAATCGGAGATTACAATTATAACATCGATCTATTTTAAACAACTTCATAGTAAATAAGATAAAACCAATGAGTCAGTTAAAAAAGATAATACTTGCCGAAGACAATCAAGCAGATGTCGAATTGATCAAGCTGGCGTTCAAAAACGTTCCACTGCCAATTGAATTACATCACACTTATGATGGGCAGGAATTGATGGATTATCTTAGAAGAGAACCTTTAGAAAACGTTGCTTTAATCTTATTGGATCTAAATATGCCTCGAATGGGTGGCCTCGATGTACTTAAAATAATGTACAACGATGAAGAATTAAGAAAGGTGCCTGTTGTTGTTTTCACTTCCTCTACACACGAAAATGATGTCTTGAGTTGTTATGAGCATGGAGCCAATGCTTATGTTGGAAAGCCAATTGATGTAGATAAATTCCAAGATGTTATAAATGCTATCGCTTACTTCTGGGCTGACATAAATGTAGTCCCAAGTCTTGCCGCATCTATTTAATTTCTATTTTAGAAAATTTATATTTCTTTTTAAACCTCCCAGCTTGGTGCGTTTCACCGCCGAACGTTTGAATATTTCCCTGAACACCTCTTCAGTTATTTCTTCCCAATCATTTTTATTCATTTTTAAAAATGACTCTTTTGCTTCAAAAGAAGCCTCATTATGTGGTTTTGAAAATCTATTCCAGGGACAAACTTCCTGGCAAATATCACAGCCAAAGGCCCAGTTTTCAAATTTATCCTTATAGGTTTCGGGAATCGCTTCTTTCAGTTCAATTGTAAAATAAGAAATACATTTACTCCCATCCATAAAATACCCTTCGTCAGATATGGCGTCCGTTGGGCAAGCATCGATACACTTTGTACAGGTCCCACAATAGTCCTTAATTGGTCCGTCATAGACAAGTGGCAAATCAATAATTAATTCTGCTAAAAAAAAGTAAGACCCTTGCTTTGGGTTTATAACCATGGTGTTTTTGCCTATCCATCCTACTCCACTGCGCTTCGCCCAATCTCTTTCTAACACCGGTGCGGAATCAACAAAACATCGACCACTTACCTCCCCTACTTTTTCTTGAATGAATGACAATAAGGATTTTAGTTTTCGCTTAATCACAAAATGATAATCCTCTCCATATGCATATTTGCTAAACTTAGGAGCGTTCGGGTCTTCTTGTTTGTCTTCAGTAAAGTAATTATAACTTAACGAGATCACGGACTTCGCCCCCTCCACTAATTTTGTTGGGTCAATTCTTTTTTCAAAATGGTTAGCCATATAAGACATTTGACCATGATGGTTTTGATTTAACCAGGTCTCTAATCTTTTAGCTTCTTCATCCATTTTTTCTGCTTTTGCAAAACCAATAAAATCGAAACCGAGGCGAAGAGCCTCCTCTTTGATTAAACGGGTATGTGCGATTGCAGACATCTAAAAATTTGCTAGGTAACTATTTGTAATTTAGAAAAGCGAAGTACAATTCTTTTTTGAGGGTTATCGGCTTGCTTGAAAAAGATAGTCGCAATTTTATTGTGATTTCCTCCTTCTATGCTCAGCACTTTTCCTTCACCAAACTTCATGTGAAGTACTTTCATTCCTACTTGAATATTTTCACTTGGACTTGCTTTAAAATTAGCTGCATCTATTGCAAAATTATTAGCCGCCTTTTTCCTAAAGTTACCCTTGACTCCTGAAAGTACAGGAACAGATGATTGTTGATTAGATGATCTTCTTGTAAATGTGGTTTCAAGATGATCAGATGAAATCTCGTTTAGGAATCTACTAGGCTCTCCAAATGTATGTTTACCAAATCTAAAGCGACTCGTAGCAAAGGAAAGCGTCAGAAATTGTTCCGCTCTTGTAATTGCTACATAAAACAATCTTCGCTCTTCGTCCAGTCCTTCTTTTGTTTCCATTGACATAAAAGATGGAAACAACTTTTCTTCCAATCCTACAACAAAAACTGATTTATACTCTAATCCTTTTGCAGAGTGGACAGACATCAGTGTAATAAAATCCGTGGAGTCAGTTTCCGAATCAGCTTGACTAACCAATGCAATGTTTTGTAAATAGGTTGAGATGCTTTTATCTGGTACGATGACTTCATCTATAGCTTCATCATTTTCAACAAAATCCTTGATACCATCTAATAGAGAAGTCACATTCTCCATCCTTGCAAGACCTTCAATGGAGGTGTCTCCTTTCATCGCATTCGTAATTCCGGATTGCTTCGCAACGAAGTAAGCCAGTTCATATGCATTGCTTGATTTTGCTTTTTTTGAAAAGACCTCAATCATAGCCTTAAAATCGAGCAGTGAATTTTTAGCTCTTGCGCTGAGAGGTACTTTGGTCATCGCCTCCCACATTGAGATATCCGATTGGGATGCAAATGCGTTTATCTTATCAATTGAAGAGTTTCCAATCCCACGTTTGGGGTAATTAATAACCCTTCTTAATGCTTCTTCATCGTTTTGATTTACGGATAATCGCAGATAACCTAAAAGGTCTTTCACTTCTTTTCTAGAGTAAAACGAAAGTCCCCCATAAACCTTATAAGTTAAATTGTATCTCCTTAGGTATTCCTCAAAAACCCTCGACTGAGCATTGGTTCTATACAGAATAGCAATTTCATCATTTTGTAAATGGTTTCTACTTTTCTGTTCAAGGATGGTATCCACAATTCGTTTTCCTTCCTCAGCATCGGAGTTTGTTCTAATGACTTTGATCTTTTGACCAACTCCCTTATCTGACCATATTTTTTTAGGAATTTGTTTGCTATTATGAGTAATGACTTCGTTAGCTGCTTGTACAATATGATCTGTAGAACGGTAATTTTGCTCTAATTTATAAGTGCTTATATTGTGTTTCTTGTACTCTTTTTCAAAGTCAAGTATATTATCAATTGTTGCCCCACGGAATGCATATATGCTTTGTGCATCATCTCCAACTACAAAAATATTTCTTTTGCTATCTTCATAATTTACTAGTTTTTTCAGAATTGCATTTTGTAAATAATTTGTATCCTGAAACTCATCTACCAAAATGTATTTAAATTTCTTTTGGTATTTCTCTTTTACATTATCTGGATTTTTGTGGAGTAAAATATACAATTGATAAAGCAAATCGTCAAAATCCATTGCACCGGATCTTTTACATCGTTCTACATACTTTTCATAAATCACATGAAAATAGGGACGCTTCGACATCCGATCTTTTTGCATTAAGTCTTCTTGTCCAACGTATGCTTTCGGCGAAATCAAATTACTTTTAGCAGACGAAATTCTATTTTTAATTGCGTTCGCATTGTATACACTTTTATCCAGATTCAATTCTTTAATGATAGAGTTTATTAAACTTCTAGAATCATCTGTATCATAAATTGTAAAATTAGAATCGTATCCAATTTTAGAAGATTCAATTCTTAATATTTTGGCAAAAATGGAGTGAAAGGTTCCAGCCCACACGTTTTGTGTTTTGGGGCCAATGACCTGACCAATCCTTTCTTTCATTTCCCTTGCCGATTTGTTGGTAAAAGTAAGTGTCAATATTTCCCACGGAGCAACACCCTCTTCGATAAGATGAGCAACACGAAAAGTCAATACTCTTGTTTTACCGGACCCAGGACCAGCAATAACCAAAACAGGACCCTCCATATGAGTAACGGCTCTCTTTTGTACATCATTCAAATCATCTAAATATGCTTTCATTCGCTATAGTACTTTATAATGCTGTATCTGGATAAATATTTTTTATCTAAAATCGATTAAGAACTTCCATTATTATTTCCACTTGTCTTTTCAAAAACCACTATTCAGTTCCTTTATTCATTTGTCTCCATATGGAAACAATCATTCTTATAGGAAAGAACAAAGAGGCCATAAGACTTCCTACGCCAAAAAATATTAATTCTCTTTTAATATAATTTCCAACTGTATTGATTTGCTCAATTGAAGTATCCTTTAAAAAGGATTCAATGCCGTTTTCGTCAAGGTAAGTTTGACAAAAGTGTATTCCATTAATTAAAAATAGGATTAAAGGGACACACAGAATAATCAATACAATTTTTGCTGTTTGTTGATATGCTAGAAAGGTGTATTTCAATAAAAATGCATACCTCGTAAATGTAATAAAAACAATGACAAATACTGAATTTATAAGCAAAAAAGGATAGTCATTTGTAGCCTGTAGGATGGGATATAAAATACCAATTAAAATTACGGCGGTGACAAGCCACCAGATAAATTCAAGACTGAGTGTGAGTTGTTTTTCCTTCATAGTTGTTCAAAGATACCATTCGATGGATAGGTATTCAACAACTTTGAAAAAATAGTTTTTCGATTTAGTTGAGAGTTCATAAAATGCAAAAAGCTCCGACCATTACTGATCGAAGCTTATATGCTTTTATTGGGTTGGCGGCGACCTACTCTCCCACCATAAGGC
>CALIAG010000394.1 GCA_938041325.1 uncultured Saprospiraceae bacterium
AAAAAATAAAAACATGAAACTCATCCCAGCATTCGTCCTAGCCTATTCCGATTCCGGTTTCACCAACCCACACGAAGTTGTACAACCCGACGACGCACAAGATTGTGCAGGAAACTTCACCCACATGGGAGCAAAATACTCCGGCATAGAGACCAAGCGTCATATTGCTACACGTGTTGCTGGGGATTGCTTAGAATACCACCACGAAAACTGCAACTGGCTGCGAATTGCATTAAAGGAACGTTCAGAAATTACACAATTGAAAGTCAGTACGAAATGGTTCACTGGGAATCAAGTCCGTGCAGTTTCCGTTATTTTGATTGATGAAAATACAGGTCAAGAAACACAGGTTTTGGATTGGCAAGATTTAGACCCAGACAAAGACCATGAATTTAATATCAGTAAAACCATTGCAACAGAAGCACTTTTTCATTTGCACTACGAAGGAGGAATTTCAAGAATCCATTTTTACGGAAACCCAACGGAGGAGAAACATACTGAAAAGGAAAACTTGCTAAAAAAAGCAACGATTTCACATGTTTCCAATGAACATTATGGCCACCCAAAAATGGCTGTCATCGGAGAACGCAAAGAAATGCATATGCTGGGCTGGGAATCTGCGCGAACAGGTTTTGGAGAACAAGCGCTCTTTCATTTAGCGAATTCAACTATCGTAAAAGAAGTCGTTGTAGATACTTATTTGCATCGCTTGAATCCACCTTTGTCCTGTCATGTTTTTGGATTGGAAGTTGAAAACGAAGAAGCGTTCAAAAAATCACTCCATCAAATTCCTGTTTGGAAACTGGTCTTCTCCAACGGCAATGAAATCATTCCACCGAACTTCCAGGAATACATGCTTCATAAAAAATACATGCAAGAGGCAGATTTTGACAACAAGGCTTTTCGAATTCAATTGCATTTAGAATCGACAAGTTTATGGAAACCAGTATTGCCTTTTGAATCATTGGAAGCAGATACTTACCACCGCTTCAAACAATTCAAAAATGAAGGTCCATTTACGCATTTGCTTTACTTGCATTATCCCAATGGAGGAATACATGGGCTGAAAGTTTTTGGTGAAGAACTTGGGGAGTGAAATATGAATTTAATCAAACAGGATATCCATGTCTAAACTGTTTCTTACCATTCCGGAATATTTATTTTGAGCGAGGCCATAGGTGGTGATCATTGTTAAGAACAATGCTTTCTTTGTATTGGTTTCTTCTCTGAAATCGGCAATTTTATTTCTCAAATTATCTGAATATTTTTTGTCAATTTTAAACTCATTTATTGAGAACTTCATTTCGCAAAGATTGATGACCTGATCTTTTCTATCAATGACTAGATCAATTTGAGCCTTATTAGATTGCCATGTCGAAACGGAAGTTTGAATTCCTAATATTCCCAATGCTTTTTTAATTTGATTAATATGATGAAGGCAAACCATTTCAAAAGCATACCCACTCCATGAAAAGAAGGAAGGAGTTTCAAGCGTATTCAACCATAATTCACGATCGTCTCTATCTGCATTTTTTATAAATCTCAAATAAAAGAGGGAGTACATGTCAACCAATTGATATAGCCCATCATTTTGCTTCTTACCAAAAGTTTTATAATATCGAATAAAATTACTCTCTTCTAGTTCTTTTAAAATTTGACTTAGTCCACCACCATTAGACAGTTTAGTTTTCTGTATTATTTCACCACGTGATAGTCCTTTTCCTTTTTTAGATAAAGCTTCAATTACTTTAACATGTCTTTCGTGTTTATTAAAAAGAGAGGCATACAAAATTTCGTATTCTAACCTGAATGGTGCATCAGTATGAAAACATAAGTTATTGATGTTTTGCATTACACTTAGTTCTCGATCCACATATTCAAGATAATAAGGAATTCCTCCAAATGCCATAAACAAAAGCAGTGTTTGATGACGATTATAGATGGCATTTTTCTGATGTAGAAAAGTCTCTGTTTCTTTTAAAGTAAACGGTTCTAACTTAATTCTATCTGTTATTCGATTGTGTAAACCACCTCTACTTTTGATTAAATGTTTGAGCATCCAAGAAGCTGCTGAACCGCAAACAACTAAAATAATATCATCTCGAGCACTTGCCCAACTGTTCCAAAAATGTTCAAGACTCGGAATGAACTTTGAGTTTCGGGTATCTAACCAAGGGAGTTCATCTAGAAACAAAATCTTTTTTCCGGGAGTTGGATTTTTTTCTATTAGTTCACTCAATTGTTGGAATGCTTTGAACCAATTTTCTGCTGGCTTAGGTTCCCAAGGAATGGATAAATTGGAGGCGTATTTTTGTAATGCAACATGAAATAGGCTAAGCTGCTGCTGAATATTGACATTGGCCATTCCTGTTAATTGAAATGCAAATCTGTTCTCATATGTTTTTCGAATCAGAAAAGTCTTTCCAACTCGTCTTCTACCATATACAGCTATAAATTCTGATTTTTGGGATTTCAAATAAGATTGTAGCTTCTTGACCTCAGCTTTTCTACCTATTAATGGATTCATGTTAACTCCAATTAAGCTTAAATAACATAAATATAAGCACTTTAAGCGGAATTGAACCTCCAATCTCGCTCAAATAGGTGTAAAAGCATACATTTAAGCGGAATTGAACCTCCAATCTCGCTCAAATAGGTGTAAAAGCATAGGTTTAAGCGGAATTGAATCTCCAATCTCGCTCAAATAGATGTAAAAGCATGCATTTAAGCGGAATTGAACCTTTTACCAATGCAAATTGATTTCAATAAAAGAATATTGCGAGCCAGAAAACAAAATCATAATCCATCAAATAATCAATCTTAATCATTGTTCTGACAACATTCCCAGCCTACACCTTATGATTAAAAACACACCACCGCGTCAACTTCCCATCCTGATCCAATTGGAAAATGACTTTATGCGTATCGTATTTTAGCCAAGTCCCATTTCCCAAGGAAATAATTTTTGTAGGCTCTCCATATTTATTTTTTATGGTAGAAAGACTAGCACCTTTTGAGATGCCATTGCTGGTATCTTGATTGTAATCTCTATTGGTAAAATGGAAAGAAGAAAATCGTTGTGCAGTTCCTTTGACAACAAAATTACTCATCATCCGAGATTGCTCCAGTTCTAAAGTCATGAAACGGATAATCTCATCGTCCTCATCAAGCATCACTTCTTTTACATTATCCAAAGTCATTTTGATTTCAGTAATTGCTTGATTGTCTATTTGTTCCTCTTCCAAAGTGGGGCTGGAACTATTTGAAGCATTGGATGCAAAAGCATTAGAAGGATTCAAAATGGCCAAGTTCATTTTAGCCAATTGATGATCCGGAATGATTTTTATTGCTTCTTTGAAAAAGGATTCTGCAACTGAATTTTGGTTGGACTTCGCATTGATTATTCCAAGTATAACCTGGAGATCAGCACTGGTTTGTTTCCAAGAATTAACGTCTGCCTTGCAAATTGTATTTCCTTTATAAGCCGCAGCAGTGGCCAATGCATATTCTTCTTTTGACCTATTTGCATCAGAAGAAAACGCTATACCTAAAAGCGCATGCGCACAAGCAAGATTGAGATGAGCAACTGGATAATCTTTGTCGATCACACTTGCCTTTTCTAAAAAGTCAACTGCATTGTTTAATTTTTGGATTTCAAGATCTGTACCTCGACCTCCTGTTGCCATTCTACTAACGACATCCAA
Source organism: uncultured Saprospiraceae bacterium (assembly GCA_938041325.1). Lineage (GTDB taxonomy): Bacteria > Bacteroidota > Bacteroidia > Chitinophagales > Saprospiraceae > CALIAG01. The sequence continues at coordinate 3,705 of CALIAG010000394.1, forward strand.
TTCTATGGGAAAACCAAATTGCACTTTTGCGTTGTCAGCATTGTCGAGATAAGAAAGAAGATTCAAAACGCCTAAGTTGTTATAGATTTCACGGCTCTTGAAAGAATCAAGTATTTTATTGTAGTACAAAATGGCATCGTCGTATTCTCCAACCGCGATCAAAAGATTGGCAATTTCAAAATAGTCGATCAGGTTCTTTAATTTTTGATCTGAATTTTTTGCAATCTTTTTTCTTTGCTCAAGAGAAGGATAACCCTCAGTAACTGGATCAAGGTCAAACTTGTCATACGTTTTTTGCAATAAGTCTGGAGCAATATCAAAGGTTTGAAACCCGGAAAGATAAGCAATAAAGCCTCCTTTCAAATCTGCTTCCTTTTCATTTTCTGTGGAAGTAAAGCCTTTTATATTTGTCTTCACAATATCAATGATGGAATCTTTTTGCGCAGGAGCCAATCCAGCTTCCAAGGCTTTAAATACAGGATCTTTGCTGAAGTCTTTTTCAAAAGCAAAAGCAAAATGATTGGCCATGAAATGTTCTTCATGAAAATGTGCCAACTCATGTCCAAGGTAAACAGCCAAAGCATTTAATGAATCTTTGCCAAAAGAAGTGCACAAATCATAAGCAGCTTCTTCTAAAAATATTTCTCCAGTGTTATAGAAAATCATCGCCATTTTAAAATCCGGATTTGGCAACTCTTTTTGAAGAAAGAAATGAGGCTTTTCTCCGGGCAACAAACCCAAAGATTCTTTGAGTTTATTGAAGACATGAAGAGCGTTATCAGATTTGTATTGAGGCACTTTTTCAGCTTCTTGTCCGTTTAAAGATATAGTAGAAAACAAAAAGACTAGGCAAGAAAGGAAGGGAAGAGATACAGGGTGAAGGTTTTTCATACTCAAGGGGTTTATTTTTTTCATATAAAAATAAGAATAAATCATGTAACCTTTAGCACTCTCATCAAATGTAGACGTTGAGTGTGTTGACTTTCAAAAGAAATAGCTAAATTGGACTAGCTTTTAGCAGTATTAACTCTTTAGCAAGCTATATCCACACGAAAATCAACACCCAATTTATTAACCTCAAATCTAAATCTGAATGCCTGGAAAATTTTCATGGCTCATCCTTTTCTTATTTATTGTGCAAAATATATCCGCACAAAAAATGGGATTCAAATCCACTACGAGAGCAGTTGTAGTTGGGATATCAGATTATCAAGATGAATCCATCCCTGATTTAAAATATGCCCATAACGATGCAAAAGCTTTTGTTGATTATTTGAAAAGTGATGCAGGCGGTAGACTTAAAGACGAGCAAATCGTTTCTTTAATCAATGAAAAAGCAACGATCGCTCAGATTTATGCTGCTTTGGATTGGTTAATAGATGAAAGCAAAAATGGGGACCAAGTTATTATTTATCTATCCGGTCATGGAGATGTAGAAACCAAAACCATCCGGCAGAGAGGTTATTATTTAGCCTATGATTCTCCTGCCAATAATTACCGCATCGGTGCAGTGAGGCTAGAGGATTTGAACGATGTAATCGCTACCATAAGTCAAAGCAATAACTCTAAAGTCATTATGATTTCAGACGCTTGCCGATCTGGGAAATTAGCTGGAAATGGAGTGGACGGAACACAAGTTACTGCTTCTGCTTTCTCTACACAATATGCAAAAGAACTAAGAATACTTTCTTGCCAACCCAATGAATTTTCCTTGGAAGGAAAACAATGGGGTGGGGGAAGAGGTGTTTTTTCCTACCACCTTATTGACGGTTTAGTTGGCTTGGCAGATGGAAACAAAGATGAAATGGTAAACCTCAGAGAGGTAGAGCGTTATTTGGAAGATGTGGTCGCTAAAGAAGTGATGCCTCAGCATCAAAATCCAATGGTTGTTGGCAATAAACTAGAATTGATTTCTTTTGTGGACCAACAAGCTCTTGCAACTTTGCAACAGAAAAAGGAACAAGAGAATATTCAATTTGGAATGGTTGGGACAAGAGAATTAGAAAGTGAAAATTTGACAAAAGCGGATTCTGCTGTAGCCGAATTGTATGCTCAATTCAATTTGGCTCTAGAAGAAAAATATTTTCTGCCAAGAGATACCAATGCACAGACTATTGCTGGACAATCTGCAAGTGAACTTTATGACCAATTGATACAGGAACCAAGCTTGTCCTCCGTGCATAATTTGATGAAGCGTAATTTTGCAGCAGCGCTTCAAGATGTTGCTCAACAATCCTTAAACGCCTACCTAAGAGCAGATATAAAAGAATTGTACAAACGTTGGTTGACCTATGGAAAAAGTTATGCCGCTAATCCTGACTACTTGTCTAAAGCCGCAGATTTACTTGGACCGGATCATTATATTTATGAACAGTTATTGGTTAAAAAATATTACTTCGAAGGGGTGATCAAACGCTTGGAAGCCCAGAAAACCAAACAAAACGATTTGTTGAATCTAGCGTTTAATAAAGTGGATACTGCCTTGAATTATGACGATCAAGCGGCTTATGTTCACAATGAATTGGGATTGATTGCAGTCGCTAGAAAACAGACAGATGATGCGATTCAACATTATATCTCAGCAATGTTATTGGCACCTACTTGGGTACTTCCGGTGAGCAATATGTTTACCGTTTACAAAATGAAAAGGAGAGATAGCATTGCAGTTGAATGGGCAAACCGTGCCATTGACCTCGATTCAACTTATTCACAACCTTATTACAACCTTGGATATATTTATGACAAAAAAGGGAATAGTGAAGAAGCAAAAAAAATGTATTTGAAAACCATTTATTACAACGAATTCCATGCAAAGGCACATTCCAACTTAGGCCTTTTATATTTTGAGGAAGACAGTTTATTATTGGCCAATACTCATTTCAAAAAATCGGTATCAATTAATCCGGATTCTTATATCGCACAATACAACACTGGCGAGTCTTACCTCTTTTTGGACAATATTGATTCTGCAAAAGTTCATTTTGAAAAAGCGTATGAATTGAATCCAGATGATATAGATATAGTAAATTTAAGAGGTGTAGTATTTTTGGAAAATGGAGAATTTGAGTTGGCAGAGACTTGGCTTTTGCAAGCTTATAATATGGATACAAGTTATGTTTATCCGCGGTTGGATTTGGTCGATCTATATCTAATAACAGATGACTTAGAAAAAGCAAACGCAGCAATTGCTAAGCTCCAAGACAGCCACCCCAATAATGAAACCTTGTATTTTTACCAAGCTCGATTGAGTTTGAAAAACGGAAATATTGATCAAGCATTAGCGCAGTTAGAAGTAGCTTTTGAAAAAGGATTTAGTGAGAAGAGAATGCTGGAAGATGAAAGCGATTTTGATGCCATCAGAAACAACCAAGCTTTTCTTGATTTGGTAGAGGAGTATTTAGGAGGAGAATAATTAAAGGCAATCTTCTAGGAATTAGGGATATAAACAAGCTCCAGCGGAGTGAACGAAGCATACCTCGAATGAAAATGAGAGGCAGAGTGTAAGCTCTGGCGAAGTGAACCACGAGTGGGAGGGATGGCACAAAAATACAGGAGCGACACCTAAATTATTAAATCAATCAAAAAAGGTTTTCAATCCAGCTAGAATTGAGAGCCTTTATACTCTGGATAAGCTCCATAGGAGCGGCATCTTTATAGCCCAAGGTTTAAAATATTAGTAAAGCTCCATAGGAGCGAAATCTAAAAATAGATAAATAAAAAAAGGTTCTCAATTCAACACGAATTAAGAACCCTTTTTTTATTCTAAATTAATCTAATTACTCATTTTCTTCCACATTCCCCCCAATCCGTTTTTCGCTAAAAAATTTGCCGCAGCATCTTTTACCAATTCATTATCAGGAAACATCTTCAAGGTTTTCATATAAACTTCATAAGCCTTTGAAATCATATTATTACTAGCCAACGCATCCGCTTCCCTTAATGGTTTTAACCAATCCGCAGAATTTTTATAAGCATCTGTCGCTTGCAAATCATCCATGACTGTCGTGATCTTATTTGGCGAAACAAAATTAATCGCGGATTTTTTGGATTCCTTTTTTGCATTCGAAACCATCCAATGAAATTCTTTCCCTTTTTCAATAGTCAATTGATTGACATCAAGGGTGAAAGAATTGCTTTTGGTTAAAGCCGTTATAATGGTTTCTCCTGTTACAGGTTCCATCAAGGTAAATTTAAAACCACTTTCACTTGCTCCATCCCAAGTAAAGCTCGTCGTGTTTTCTAATGGTACATCACCTCCAATTGGCATAATAGGATTGATCGCACTTTTATCTCCCCATCCATCTTGAGTACCCGTATCCTTTTTACCTTTTTTATTGAAACCACTCACGGTATTTATCCTGGCCAAAAAGGAATCATCGCTTTTGCCATCTAACTTCTTGACTTCTTTTTTTAATTTGTAAGTCCCAGCTTCATTTAACGTCATCATTTGACCACCAACAGCAAGTGTAGCACTCGCACCATCTTCTAGTGTCAAAACTTGTTTTTCGGTAAGGACCATACCACTACTTAACATTGGATTATCGGTATTGCCTTTAATTTGTACCTCTCCTCTTACGTCCAATGCTATAAACGTTTTTGGAGCAGTTATATCAAAAACTTGTGCATTGATGTTGATGAGGAAACATAGTGAAAGGCAACTCATCATAAAGATTGTTTTTTGCATGATTTACGGGTTTGTTATTGAATTTTATTTTTTAAAAAAGAGAAAAGTAATTGACTGAAATGAGCATTTAAATCATACTAATCTGGGAACAGAGTTGAGTACAATCTACTTTTCAAAAAGTCAATAATTCGTTTGAACTACTTATTTCTCCAAGACTTCTTTAGCTTCAGTAATGAATCCGCGTCGTGTAAGAAAAGCAGCGTAAAGTTTTTTTATAAGTAAATTGTCTGGGTTGGTAGTATGTAGTTTTTGATAACTCTTGTAAGCCTGATAATAAAAGCCTTTTTCTTCTAAAGCAACAGCCTCCATCCATTCTTTTTTTACAGGAGTAGATTCTTCATAATCTTTGATTCTACTTAGTCTTTGATCTATTATTTTCTCACTTCCTGGTAAGTACTTGAATGGGACATTTGAAGAACTTACTTTTTTAGGAATTTCTAATTCTCCATCTACTTGGTTTTCAATTTCGATTTTCCAAAAATAGTCTTCATTTTCAATTAATGCTAAGGTACTTAAATCAACCTGAAATAAAGTATCAAAGGTCACGGCCTTAAAAATTAGATTTTTGCTAGAAGTGTGGTTTATTGTAAAGTGATAAACGGGTTGTTTACTAGGATATTTTTTCCATTTAAAATCAATTGATTCTCCGCCTACCGATCCTTCAAATGCTAAATCAAGTAATCCTTGTGAATCTTTTTTTGCGAAACCAAAACCTTCAAAGGAAGGAGAAATAGCATTGGTAAGAACACTTTCGGTAATGCCCTTCGAATCCGGAATAGACAAACTTTCTTCAACTAAGTCCCAAAAATTTTGATCGAATCGCATCTTTTTAGGAGAATCAATAGAATTGAAAAAAGATAACAATACATGCTCACCAGGTTTGTCAATCAGAAAAGGTTGATTTTTAAATAAAAGATTGACCTGGCTATTTTTATCTAAATAGATTTTTTCATCAATGCCGATTTTTTGGCCATCTTTCACCAAAATTTTATTGCTTTTCTTTTGGGCTCCCATTAAATACACTTTGCCTTGAAAATCAAGCACTAAGGCAGTACTTTCTTGTCCAAATAAAGTAAAAAACGAGAGAAATGTAAAGAATAATGTGGGGATTAGGCCTTTCATTTTTTGAAGATAATAATTTTATATTTTACTAAATAATCTACAACGATTAATAGTATTTTGTTCATTAGTTATATTTGATTGATTGTAAAATGGTAACCCACTCTTAATTTTACACTTATTAATTTTCGAATTATAAGAAAACAGAAGGATTTAAGTAATTTTGGAAAAACAAAATAAATGAGATTTACCACAGTTTGCCTCCTTTCCTTCTTATTTCTATTCAGTTGTACAAATAAAACGCAAGTATTAACTGGAAACACTGCTAAGGCTAAAAATATAATCCTTCTGATTGGGGATGGAATGGGATTGGCACAAGTCTCCACCAGCTACTATTTTGGAACAGAACCAAGTCAATTCAGCCGCTTCAAGCACATCGGCTTACACATCAATACTCCAGTAGGGGCGAAAATAACCGATTCTGCTTCCGGTGCTACGGCTTTTTCTACCGGCTACAAATCTTATAATGCCGCGATCGGGGTTGATGGGGATACCACATCAAGAGAGACCATTTTGGAATGGGCGGACAAGCGGGGAATGGCCAATGGCGTTGTTTCCACATCTACGGTTACACATGCAACTCCAGCCTCTTTTTATGCTCATGTCAAGCATCGAAATTTACACGAAGAAATCGCTGAACAATTTGTAAATTCTGTGGTAGACTATACCGCAGGAGGAGGAGCTAAGTATTTTGAAAATCGTTCTGACAATAAAAATTACCTAGATACTTTAAAAAGTAAGGGAGTAACAGTTGGCAGAGAATTGCCAAAAACTTCTACACTTATTCCTGGACAACGGTACACCTATCTGCTTGCACCGGACAGCATGCCTTCTGCAAGATGGGGCCAACGTGGAGACTTTTTGCCCAAGGCCACAAAACAAGCAATAGATTTTTTATCCAAAAATGATAAAGGCTTTTTCTTAATGGTAGAAGGTTCTCAGATCGATTGGGGCGGCCATGCGAATGATGATTGGTACATCGTCTCAGAAGTCAGAGATTTCAACAGAGTACTTAAAGAAGCAATGGACTTTGCAGAAAAAGATGGCAACACCTTAGTCGTTGTTACTGCCGATCATGAAACAGGTGGTTATGCTTTATCTGCTGCAGAAGTCTTTGGAAAAAGAGATTACCGAGCGATCAAGCCAACCTTTTCTACTGGAGGACATACTGCTTCCTTGATTCCTGTATTTGCTTATGGACCGGGAGCAGAAGCATTCATGGGCGTCTATCAAAACAACGATATTTTTGGAAAAATGAAACAAGCTTTCGGACTGAAATAAAAAGCACTGAATAGAACGAAACGTTGTAATAGAGAAACGCTAAGCTCCAGAGGAGCGACATCTTTGTAGCACACATTTAGGTTTTTTTATTAAGCTCCGTAGGTGCGACATCTAAAAATAGCACGACTTGTCGATTCAAGAAAAATGAATACATAGCCTAAAAGAATAATTTTACCACTTTGCATATCTTCCCTTTTTAATGTAACTTAGATAAACCAATCACCGAGCGAATAAAATAACTATGATCAAACTCGGCTACCTATTTTTATCAACCTTCTTTTTCTTCCTACCTGGCTTCTGGGCAGTCAACGCACCCAGCAGCGGACTAGTCGCATATTACTCTTTCAACGATTGCGATGCCATAGACAATACTGGAAATGGCTCCGATGGCAAGTTATATGGAAACCCCAATTGTTGGTGTGGCATTGACGAGCAAGGATTACTCTTTGATGGGATTGATGATTACATCGAATTTGAAGGCCAGGTCAATAAGTATTTCAATACCACTGACTTTACGATTAGCTTTTATTTCAAATCAGAACAAAATTCTATTTTTAAACAAAGCCTTCTATCCAAAAGAGCAGATTGCAACGAAGATTTTATGCTAGACATCCAATTGGATCAAAACAATAGCGAAGTATTTACTGATTTTCATGAATCGCCCGAAAAAGATTATCCATTCATTTCACCTCCTTTCGAAAACAAAGGTTGGAAACATTATGCTTTGGTCAGAAAAGGCCAAAGAGCCTTTACTTATATCAATGGAGAGTTGATTATGAAAGGAATGCGATGTAGCGGAGTAGATATTTTTAATGGGGCTTTATTGAGCTTTTCAAATAGCCCGTGTATCGGAGCTGGTGGTACAAGAAGGTTTAAAGGAATTTTAGATGAATTAAGAGTCTATGACCGACCTTTGGATCAAGAAGAAATTGGGCAATTGTACAACCGTTATCCCGTCGAAAACGCCACTCAAGACTGTTTTCTCTAAACTAAAACCTTCTTCATTTCCAAAATTTTAACCCTTCAGGGAGGTTTATCCATTCTTCTTCTTTATTAGAAAACAGGGAAAACATGCCTTTTTTACTTAAATTTGCGCCGCTATAGGAGAATTTACCATTCTGTGTAATGAATGGCCTGAAATTAGTATTATTGAAATAGGCCATGTGATTTACGCTTAAATCCTGTCTAATTAACCTTAAAATATTTAGATTATGTTTGGAGATATGCTTGGAAACATGGAGGAAAAGCAAGCCGAAATGAAGAAGAAATTAGCAGAAATGTCTGTCAATTCTGAATCAGGAGACGGTGCAGTGAAAATTACAGCAAATGCCAATCGTGAAATCACAAATATTTCTATTGATTCTGAAAAGTTGGATTTATCTGACCTAGAACAATTAGAAGATTTGATGATGGTTGCTATCAACAGAGCTTTAGAACTTGCTGCCGAAAAAGAGGCGGAAGAGAGCCAAAGCTTGATAAAAGATATGCTTCCTCCGGGGCTTGACGGTTTGTCGGGAATGTTTGGATAAAATATTGACCGATTAGATTCGTTTAAACTAAATAATTCCTGATTTTCAGGATGAAGTTGTTCGAGAGTGGATTAGAATTAAATCATCTATCTATATTTTAAACAACTTCAACAATTACATTGTGAAAAAACTGATTATTCAAATATCCTAATGAGAAATATCTGTATACTCCTCATCACTTTTCTATCGATATCAACCGCTTCGATACTTAATGCCCAACCTTCGTCTGGGCAGATCGCTTATTATTCCTTCGACAATTGTGCAGATATGATTGCTGCAGGAACGGTATTCGACGATAGTGGCAATGCAAGTAATGGAACCATAGTTGGAAATCCTACCTGTGCTTGTGGAGTGAAAGGAGATGCACTCAAATTTGACGGATTGCAAGATTTGGTCTTTTTCACAGGAACAGTAAGTAATAATTTCAACAGAAGCGATATAACGATTAGTTTCTTCATGAAACCTGCCAATTCGGCTGGAACACAGGGAGTGATGAGAAAAGCAGAAGAGTGTGGAGAGGACAATAGCTTTGCGGTTCAATATTCTCCAGCTTCAAATTTTTTAACAACAACCTTAAGTGAGAATTCGAGTAAAGTCGCAGTGGTTGCTGATCAATTGGATTTTGGAAGATGCTGGCAACATGTGGCAATTGTTAGGCAAGGAAACAGACACTTGTTATATATAAACGGTAAACTTAAAAATGAAGGTGTTTCTGCTTCAAGAATAGACCTTTCAAATAATTCAGTTTTGATACTTGGTGAAAGTGCTTGTACAGGAACAACCGATAATTATTACCGTGGAGAAATTGACGAAATGTATGTGTACAATCGGGCATTAGATAAAAAAGAAATAGAAGAGCTCTTTTTGGCTCCAGATGAAATAGCAACGCTAAATCAAACCGTCTTTTTAGGAAATTCTGTTGATGTTGAAATTACAAACACTTGTGCTACGGACTTTATTTGGTCTCCAGCAACAAACGTCGATGAACCGTTTATGGGAGAAACCACAATAACTCCAACGGAAACGACGACCTATAATTTAACCTTCAGTGATGGAGTATCCGTTTGTACGGATTCTATTACCATTACAGTAATAGATCCTGACGATTTGGATTGTACACAAGTTTTTCTTCCTTCAGCGTTTACACCAAATAATGACAACTTGAATGATGAATATGGAATAAGCAACCCATATGCCATTCAAAGTTTGCTCTCTTTCGAAATATTTGACCGTTGGGGCTCAAGAGTGTTTTTTACGGATGATCCTTTTGAAAAATGGGATGGACGCTTCAAATCACAATTTTTAAACCCTGGAGTTTTATTATATAGGGTAAGGTTCACTTGTGATGGAGAAGAAAACATTAAGGTAGGAAGCTTATCTATTTTGAAATAAATCACGCATATACACCTCGAATTAAGTTAAAAAGCAACCTTTGTTGAATTAAGACTCGTCTTATGGTTACCAGAAGACCTGTATCAACGTCTAAAATAAGTGGCGTCTATACAGTTGATTTTGTATCTTTAGCCTTGAATCATGTCTCTAAAAATTAGGAATCATGCGTAAATTGATAGTTAGGTTAGTTTTCATTGCTTTTGTAGCAATTTTATTCGTCTCCTGTGGATCAGATTCAAATTCTGGAAATACGGTTGATTCTCAATGGGCGCAAAATATTAAGAAAGGAATAGATGCTGAACCAGGCTCTGCAAAAGCACAGCAAGTAGCTGAAAATGTTACTGCTGTAAAAGAAGACGTGAAAGAGACTTCTGTGGATGATTCTGAAATGAAAGCCAAAAGCGCTGTCAAAGAAAAAGAAGCAGCGGAGAATAAAAAAGCAGAGGAAGCAAGAATAGCAGCGGAGAAGGAAACAGCGAAACTAGCTGCAGAAAAAGAGGCTAGGGCAGTAGCGAGAAAAGAAAGAGAAGAACGTAAAAAAAGAGAAGCACGTAGAAATGCACCGAAAGTAAAATTTGAACAAACCACACATAATTACGGAATGATTATGCAAGGGGATGAAATCACTCATAAATTCAAATTTAGAAATACAGGCAAATCTGAACTCGTAATCAGTAACGCAACCGCTTCCTGTGGTTGTACGCAGCCTACCTATCCATTTATTCCTATCGCTCCCGGAGAAGAAGGTTTTATTGGGGTTAATTTCAACAGTACTGGAAAATTAGGCCCTCAAAAACCAACAATCACCATCACCACTAATGCAAGTCCTAAGACTTACAAACTTTATCTTGACGGTTTTGTAGATGCTGAAAGAGCAAAAGATCAAAACAAAAAAGAAGAGCCTAAAAGCGAATCCGAAACGGGTACCGAAGAATAATTTCTTTTCTCTAAAATAATTAATCTTACAGCAGTGTAGATAGAATTAGTTTGTGTTTGAATTATAAAACACATTGACTGAATTCAGATATTTTAGGTACTCAATTCCAAATAGTGGCCTTTGGGTGTTCATAAATGTCAAAATTATCGACCCTACGACCATAGCGTTATCTTTCTTCTAAACAAATAAAGTTGTATCAAATAAGAATACAAACTTATAGTTTAATTTGCTCCTTACTTAATTGCTCGAATTACTTATCTTTGACCACTAGCTAGTTTTGCCAGGGAGCAATTAACAAATACCTATGGGTATAGATAAAATCAAAAACTTACTTCTTCAGACTGATGAACTTTATATTCAACGTAAGTTGGAAAAAGCAAAAGATTCTGCATCTGAAGCATTGGTTTTATCTCAAAAAGAATCTTTCCGAAAAGGAATTACACAATCCAATCTTCAACTCGGTAAAATCCTTACTGTTTATTCTAAGTTTAATGGTGATGTTTCACTATTAGAAAAAGCTTTGTTTCATCTTCAAGATGCAGAGCAAGGATCGGAAGTTTCTGAATGTAACCTGAAAGCAGGAATACTGCTGGCTACTGGAAGAGTTTATTACAATAAGAAGGAACTGGAAAAAGCCAAGCAGTTTTTTCAAAAAGCTGAAAAATACGCAATCGAAAATAAGGACACTGCCAATCTAATACTTTCAAAATGTGCATTGAGCAATTGTCTTATAAAGCAAAATGAATTCGCAGAAGCTTTGAGCAAAGCGAGTAATTGTTTGGAGATTTTAAAGGAAAATGAAACGCTTGCTAGCAATAGTCTTTTAGCAGAAGTTTACAGCCAGTTGAGTAAAGTCCATATTAAAAGGCAGGAATATGTCCAGGCTTTAAAGTACAGCCAGCCATTAATGGAGTTGAGTCGCAAGACCAACGATATAGAAAAGGAACTAACCGCGCTAAATAATATTGCGATTTATCATGGGACAAAATCTGATTATAAAACTGCAATGGAATATTTCATACAGGTGCTTGATAAAAGTACTTCTATAAAATACCGCAGTTTTATCGCGCAAAGTTTGATCAATATCGGAACGATATACGCCCACCTTTTTAATTATGAAGATGCACTTGATCGGTATCAAACAGTAATCAGAAATTATCAGGATGTTCTGGATGAATACAGACAAGTTATTTTGCTGAACAACGTAGGCAATATTTATTATTCTAAAAATCAACCAGAATTAGCGAAGCCATATTTTGAAGATGCTTTAAACCTAGCAACTAAAAGTAATTATACAGAAATGATTGTGCACTCTTTAGCACAATTGAGTCGAGTTGCAACTGCCCAAAACAAATTAGATGAAGCCATCACTTTCGCTACCAAGGCACAGATTCTTATCAAAGATCTTGGCGATGTAAACGGTAAACAAATCAACCTTATTAATCTAGGGAATATTCATTTTATAAAAAAGGAATACGATCAAGCCATTAGATTGACAAGCCAAGGAATTGTTGCTGCAAAAAGAATGAAAGATGATACCAGTGAAATTAGAGGTTATCAGCTATTGTCAAAAGTATATACCGAATTAAAAGACTTTGAAAAAGCACTTCAGTATCAAAATATTTACGCTCAAGCACAAGAGAGTTTTAATATCCTACAAAGAAATCGCCAGACGCTTGACCTTGAAATAAAATATGCTATTCGCGAAAAGCAAAAAGAGATTGAGCAGCTTACAAAAGAAAATGAATACCAAGCTTTATTGCTGGAACAAAACGCACAGATTTCTAATCAAAACGAAAAATTACTTCAAGCAAACGAAGAGCTCAGACAGTTTGCATACATCTCTTCTCATGATTTAAAAGAACCACTTCGGATGATTGGGAGTTATACCCAGTTGATTAAAAAAAGACATGAGGAAGATTTTACAGCAGAAACAAAGAGCTTCTTTGAATTTGTACAGGAAGGAGTTACTCGGATGAATAACCTGTTAGACGGTCTTTTGAAATATACGACTATTGGTAAAACGGAGGAAGAATACGAACAGGTCTCTTTAAATGATTTAGTAGATATTGCGGTGATTAATTTAAGAGTACGAATTGATGAAACCAACGCGACAATCAACAGAGTAGATTTGCCAGATGTGGTTTCTATTCAGTCTCTTTTAATTTTGCTTTTTCAGAACTTGATTTCTAATGCGATTAAATTTCGGGATCCAGAATCTGAGCCAGTAGTTTATATTTCTTGCGAAGAAAAACCTTCGGAATATATTATATCAGTGAAGGACAATGGAATAGGAATTAAACCAGAATTTAAGGAACGTATTTTTATTATTTTCCAAAGACTTCATACGCGTTCCAAATACGACGGTACAGGTATAGGACTTTCTATTTGTCAAAAAATAATTCAAAGAATAGGAGGTAGGATTTGGGTAGAATCGGAACTGGATAAAGGCGCTGATTTTAGATTTACAATACCAAAAGAAAAAGTCAATACAGTTTAAAAGATCATTTGGTAAAATGATTGGAAAAGATCGTTTTCAAAATAAAAAAGGCAAGCAAAATTAATTCTGCTTGCCTTTTTTATTTTGAAGTGAGTGTATTTATCTGACCAATGTCACTGTACCTCGATACAATAAGGTAAGCCCATCAGAGAATTCTACTTCAGCTAGATAAACATAAACGCCTGGGTTCATTTTCTTACCTTTAAACATTCCATCCCAACCTTGAGTAGAAAAGCCTTCTGGCAAAAAGTTGGTTTCTTCCCAAAGCAATTCACCCCATCGGTCAAAGACATGCATGAAGGTTATGTTCTCCACTCCCAAACCAACAAAAGCCTGGAAGATATCATTGACTCCATCTCCATTAGGTGAGAAACCATTCGGAATAAATACATTTCTATTTTTATCTACTTCTACAATTATTTCATCCGTTCCTACACAAGAGTTGACATCCATTACCGTTACGGAATAAGTCGTTGTGTTGAGTGGACTTACCAAGACTTCATCACAACTCATATTTAAACAAGCCAAAGAGTCTAATGGCGTCCAAAAGATAGAGTCAATCGGAACGATTGCACCAATAATGGCTTCGAGTTCTGTTTCATCTCCCAACTCGATTTCTACATCCGGCCCGAGATCTACATTCACTGGAGGTGGCTCATTTACAATGATAGTCGTATCAATGCTACAATTTGATCCATCAAAAATAGAGACCAAATGTGGGCCTGCAAGAATTGCAATGTTATTATTAATTTGTTGTTGTGGACCATTGTCAACAGAGAAGGAATAAAATGTTCCATCTCCACCGAATGCCGTATCTACTGTGATGAATGTTTGGAATCCATTACATAATGGTTGAGTAACTGCCGGAATATTTCCTTGTACAGGCGTTGGTTGATCAACGCTGTATTCTGTTACATCCGAACATCCATTCATGTCAGTAACGGTGACCATATATGTCCCTATGTCTAAGCCGATAGCTGTTGAAGTCGTGGAGACGTTGTCAGTCCAATTGAATGTCGCTGGACCAGGATTTCCTCCTTCCCAAGAAACGGCAACTTGACCATCCGCTAATTCGAAACAACTGACCTCCATCGTATTGGTGGAGTCAATAGAAGCGACTAAAGAATCCGGTTCTCCCACTTCTATGGCAAAAGAAAAGTTACACATATTGGCATCTGTAATGACAACGAAAAAAGTATCTGCTTCAACACCACTAATGCTTTGTCCCATATCTGAAGTACTCCAATTATAAGTATACATTGGAGTTCCTCCCATTGCTTGAACAGTTGCCCCTCCATCGTCTGCTCCAAAGCAACTTGCAGGAGTGCTAAATGTATTTGCAATATCTATACTCAATGGTGGTGGAGCAGCAATTTCTACAGAATCCATGATTGAACAAATACCATCATTAACTTCAACGACATTAAAGCCTTGACAAAGTTGTGTTGCAGTAGACTGCGGAACACCTAATATGTTTTCTCCACTAGACCAAGTATAATTGTAATTCCCCGAACCTTCTGTTCCTCCAAAAGCCACAGCAGTTGCTTGACCATCACAAGGGAATCCTCCATTACAACTCACTTCTTCTAAATCTGTAAACTGCACCCCAATAGTAGGTGGACAAGGCAGATAGATAGTGTCAAATAAAGTAAGGCACATGGTTTGGTCCGTAATTACTACGGTATAAGTAGAGTCACATGGAATAGCTGGTAATACAGGAAATGTTCCGCCCGTTGACCAAGCTATATCATAAGTCCCAGCACCTGAGCCTCCACTAATAAATAATGCTATAGAACCGTTTGCATCAGATGGACAAGTAGGAGGAGTTGTGATTACAGAATCCAATGAAAGCAATTGTGGGGCCCACAAAGTAACAGAAGCAGCATCAGAACAACCGTCTGCATCTGTGATGGTCACTGCATAATCGTCCGCGTTTAGATTTGTAATATTTGCTGTATTTCCAACCCCAGTTGGTGTCCATTCAAAAGTATTGACCATCGAGTTCCCTTCTGTGAAAAGTACTGTCAATTCTCCATTCATATCATTCGGACAAGCAACGCTCACAGAATCAAACCCAGTTATTATGGGTTCGACAGGTGCGTTGATCGTTATGCAAAAATTTTGTGTACAATTATTGTCGTCTGTGATATCAACACAATAAGTAGCCGGAGTAAGGTTGGTAAGGGTTGGACCAGTAGTAGTACCTGCATCATCCCATACATAATCATAGTCACTGCCAGGAGCAATGACACCGCCAGTTCCTTGGACTGTAATAGCTCCATCATTGCCACCTCCAGTACAAGTCACGTGTTGTAAATTGATGGTGTCATACATAATGGTAAAGGTGAGTAAGCCACCTGAGGAAATTACTTCACAACCATTCATATCAGTTACTGTAGCAGCGTAACTTCCTTGTCCCAAACCACTAATAGTCGTTTGATCGTTGTCAGCAGGACCTGTTGACCATTCAATACTATAAGGAGTAACTCCTCCTACAATATTTAGCGTGATTGAACCATCTGTATCACCAACACAAGTCGGATTTGTAAAGTTTCTTTGCACAACCAGCGGATCTACATTGGCAATTGTTACCGTTGCTACATCCGTGGCACCGGTCGCATCCATTACCACGATATTATAATCACCCGGAGGTAAATTATTTTCAGTTGATGAACCGCCTTGAGTGGTTACGATTCCCGCTCCATTGTTTCCAGGATTGGCATCTTCTTCCCAAGTATAAGTATAAGGTGCTGTTCCTCCTGTAAGTGTAATTGTAAAAGCACCCATTGACTGTGCTAAAGTAGAGCTACAGGTGGTTGCGTCAATAGTTGTATTTCCAGAGGACACGGTTACAGAACCATTTCCAATCGTATATCCAATGCCAAATGTCCCGTCCGTAACTTCTATGTTCTGTTGATTGCTTGTAATATCAATTGGGGAGGACGTTCCAGCAGCACCAATCACATTGAAACAGATTTCAAAAGCATCTGTTGGTGAAGGCAAAGTTTGCTGATTCAATAAAGGATCGTTCCACGAGATTACAACAAAATCATTGACAGAACCTGCAGGAGGTCCAAAACCAAAGTTTGGTGGTAAATTCAAATTGTTGATGTCAGTAAAATCTAAAACGGTATCGTCCCATTCCATGGTAAATTGAAAAGAGCTGACTCCGTTGAAATCATTGATCGTTACTGGGATACAAATATTTTCAGTTTGCATTGCAAAGTCGTCAGGAATGTCAAACGAAACCGGTGCACAGCCAGACATATCAATTTGGGTAGAAGCTGGACAACTTGTTCCGTCCTCAATAATTATGTTATAAATCCCAGGTTGTGGGACACTGAATTCTAAAGTTTCTCCATGTCGTAAAGCACCAGCGAAGGTTCCTTCTACTGTTGGGTCAGCTGCCAATTGAATACTTACTGTGGTATAGTTACTGCCATCAAATTCGGATAAACCACCTTCGGCCAATAAAGAAGCTGCACATCCATTTCCACCAATATTTGTATTGATGTTTGAAATGGTAATTTCATTTAAATAAACTACACGGAAGGATTCATCAACATTCAAATCAACACATGGGCCTGCTGCTCCTCCTGAGTTTTCGAAACCTTGTGGACTAAAAATATCCAAAGTTAAAGGAGCGAAAAATATTTCAGTCGGTCCGTTAGCTCCGAATCCTTCTTGAATATTTCCATCATTAATAAATTGAATATCTGCGGAATTAACCAATGGATTGGTTGCGATCCAGACCCCAGCCATACCGATAGAAAGAGTAACTCCTCCAATCATAATGGGAGAAGTCGTGATTAAGCAAGGATCCGTTTGGATATCAGCAAGCGTCATTCCGTCAATAGTTGGAGTACAAGAGAAAAATGCATAACCAATCCCAGGATCAGTCAATGCATTTGGATCACCACTTAGATCAAAATCTTCGTTATGGTCAATGTTCAAAACATCACCAAAGCAAAGGAATTCGATGTTGTTTGATTCAGAAGCTGTTGTCAAGTTTAAATTGACTGTACCAGCTTCATTGCACATCACAGATCGTTGTTCGAGAATAGGTTGCCCGACTTCCCCAATCACTTTTGTGCTTTTAGGAGTTTGAGCATTGATTACCCATGCACTCTGCAACAATACTAAAGCAAGGATTATGCGTTTTATCATCTTTTTTATTTGTTAATTTTTTCCATGCGGTAAAATTCGAGCAAAAATAGCTATAGCTAGTGGATTTTTCGGAATAAAGCATCTAGTTATCCTCCGAAAAGCCCACAATTTTGGCTTTTTGACTTATAAAATCTATTTGGCTGATTTTCTCGGTAATACAAGCGAACGGAATTGGCTATTCGGCGTTATAAATTTCGAAATCATCCATTTTGTTTTCATTTGAGCGCAAGTAGTTCACGGAAATTGGGTTTACAATAAATTGGATAGAAAATTTTCTTTAGACAAGTTGAAAAACACAGGCGATGCCATAGCATCGACGAGTATTTTCAACGAAGGATTAAGATATATTATTCATTCAATTTATTAGTTAACTTAATTCCGTGAACTACTTTTAGCTCTTTTTCCAGACAATTTCATCCTATAGTATACGCAAAAACCATGCGTTTTAGTACTTCAATGCTAGCTATTATTCCAACATATGAATACTTTGCAAACTACTTTGCTCTTTCCAACGAGGTATGGAACTAAAAAGTTATGATGTTTCTTCTAAAACGTTATGCTATATATGGAGTATTTTAAGAGAATTCCTTAAAATTTATTAGTGTAAATTTTACAACTGGCTAAGGTTTTTGACAATAGATTCTATTCCAACAGATTTCAATTCTTCTACGTAATTCATTGCATGTTCTCTATTTTGAAAATTACCCAGCATGACTTTATAAACTGTTTTTATACCATTTTCAGCAATATGAACGATTATTTCGCGGTCGGTCATCTCCTGAAATCTAGAAACTTCATTCAGCACATTGCCATATTCAGCGTAAGCTCCCACTTGAACACTAAAACCACTAGCTGCTTGTTTGTGAACAGTAAAGCGGTATAACCCTACGGACTCGACAGCTGGGATAAATGGTTTTGCCTCTGCATAATCGAATTCTGGAACAACTTCTTGAACCTCTTCAACGTAGCTTGCAGTGCTGGTAT
The DNA here is from genome assembly GCA_938041325.1 of uncultured Saprospiraceae bacterium. Lineage (GTDB taxonomy): Bacteria > Bacteroidota > Bacteroidia > Chitinophagales > Saprospiraceae > CALIAG01. Next base: position 22,298 of record CALIAG010000394.1, read on the forward strand.
ATTCCTCAGGTATTTTTAATATTGGAGCATTTAATACTGGAGAATGGGGGATTTCATTTCTAGAAGAAGCATTATTTGTACTATTGTGAAAAGAATTATTTTCATTTGAAGCCATATATGGACTTGCATCGGCAATAGGCCTTGAAATTATTTTAGACTCTCCAAAATCCATGACTTTAGGGGCTATTCTATTCTTTTTAGTATCGTTTTTGGCTAATATTTCTATTAATCTAGAAGGAGGAAGCGATTCGGAGTACCGATCTACAATCTCACCTTTTGCATTGAATATTATTATGGTTGGCAACATTTTGACATTGTATTGCTCTTTGTAAGCAAACCCATCAAAGTCGTCGATATCTACTTTTACGGCTAAATAATTTTCCTTCACATACTTTGCTAGCTTTGGATCTGAAAAAGTTGTTTGGTCCATCCATCTGCAAGGCATGCACCATTTTGCTGTAAAATCTACGAAATATAACTTCCCCTCTTGGGATGCTTTATTTTGTACAGACTTAAGGCTTCCCCGCATGAACTCAACGCTAGTTTCAGCTCCGAATAAAGAAGTACTAAAGATGGGGATTAGGATGGTAAGTATTAACCAATATTTCATCTTGAAAATCATAGTATGGGTGTTTTAGATACGCAAATCCTTGATAGAATTGCAAAAACGATACCATTTATATTATTATAAAAAATAATTTATTAAAATTATATATATGTTGTAGAGGAGAGGACCCTATAGGTGGTTCATAAGTGAATGCTTTAATCGTTCCAACTTTTATTGAAATAAGTTAAAAGGGAAATCTGGTACCTATTTATAGAATTGAAGAAGAGAAAATGATAAATTTTGAAGGAATTGATGACATAGTATATTAGAATATTCGATGCGAAAAGAACTAGATCCCATTAATCTTGATCTCTATCAAGCCCAAATCAAGGTGGGATCAAAAGTAAATCAGCTGGAAACCACTTACTTTTGCTAGTTCGAGGCTTTATCCATTCACTTAGCTACTATTCTTTGATAAACTATCAGACATTTTTTATACCTTTCGGCCTCATATTTCAATACAGATGTCAAGAAAACTAGCGGCAATAAAAGGGGTACATGGCTATTTGCCAGAGTACGTTTTAAGTAATAAGGAATTGGAACAAATGGTGGAAACATCAGATGAATGGATTCAATCCCGTACAGGAATCAAAGAGAGGCGAATTCTGAAAGAACCCGGCAAAGCAACCTCTGACCTTGGTTATCATATGGTCAAAGGCCTTTTGGAAAAAACCAATACCTCTCCTGATGAGATAGGAATGTTGGTCTGCGCAACGGTCACCGGAGACTATCCTTTTCCCGATACAGCGAACATAATTTGTGACAAAGTAGGTATCAATAACGCTTTTGGTTTTGATATAAATGCTGCTTGTTCCGGATTTCTATTCGCATTATCAGTGGGAGCAAAATTCATTGAAACCGATACTTATAAAAAAGTAATTGTTGTAGGTGTCGATATGATGTCTTCAATTATTAATTATGAGGACCGTACAACCTGTGTCATTTTTGGAGATGGGGGAGGAGCTGTGCTTTTGGAAGCAACAGACGACGGCACAGGATTGCAAGATGCTCTTCTTCGAGGCAATGGAGACGGAAGGCACTATTTACATATGAAGTCAGGTGGTTCTCTTCATCCTTCTTCTGTGGAAACAGTGACAAACAAAGAGCACTTCGTCTATCAGGAAGGAAGAACTGTTTTCAAAAATGCAGTTAGAGGAATGTCTGGAGCAGTGGAAACGGTCTTGGAACAAAATAACTTAACGCTAGACGATATTGATTGGTTGGTTCCACATCAAGCCAATATTAGAATTATAAAGTCAGTCGCCGATTCTTTGAAATTTCCAATGGAAAAAGTGATGGTCAATATTGAAAAATATGGCAATACAACAGCAGGAACTTTGCCTCTGTGTCTTTGGGATTATGAGAAAAAATTGAAAAAAGGGGACAAAATTATATTAACGGCCTTTGGAGGTGGTTTTACATGGGGAGCTACCTATTTGGTTTGGAATTACGATAGCTAAAATTTTAGTGAATTTTCGCTCGAAAGAACATTCAGAAACTTTGACTAAGATCAGACAAAAACAAGTCTAATTCCGTATATTCGCGTCGCTTTTCTAACCTGCTAAACTATTTAAGTAAATGGCAAATACTTCGGAAATAAGAAATGGACTATGTATCGAATACAATCACGATATTTATCAAGTAGTTGAATTTCAACATGTCAAGCCTGGAAAAGGGGCTGCTTTTGTAAGGACGAAGCTTAAAAGTATGACCAATGGGAAAGTCGTTGATAATACTTTTCCTGCAGGACATAAAATTACTATTGTAAGAATAGAAAGACGAAAATATCAGTTTCTTTACAATGATGATATGGGATACCATTTTATGGATGAAGAAACTTATGAGCAAACGAGTATCGAACCAAAGCTAATTGACCGACCAGATTTGATGAAGGAAGGAAGTGCAATTGATGTTTTATTCCATGCGGAAAAAAATATTCCTTTAACGGTGGAAATGCCTCAATATCTGGTGTTACAAATAACTTATACCGAACCCGGTGTAAAAGGAGATACAGCAACAAATGCTCAAAAACCTGCAACTGTTGAAACTGGCGCAGAAATTCGCGTCCCTTTATTTATTAATGAAGGAGATAAAGTGAAAATTGAATCCAAAACAGGCGCATATGTTGAACGCGTAAAAGAATAATATATGACCTTTAAAGAAATCCAAGAGCTGATCAAAATGATTAGCAAAACCAATTTAACAGAATTTAAACTCCGTGATGGCGATTTTGAATTGTCCATTAGAACGAAGAAGTTTATGAAAGGCCGTAACCAAGTCATTCAACCAACTCAACAAATCGTCCCGGTACAAGCAGCTCCCCAACTTCAGGCAGCAATTCCTATCCAACAAACTCCTCAAGCCAACGTTTCTGCTTCTGATGGAAATGGATCAAGTTCAGATGCTGGAAGCAGTGCTTCTGATAAAGGAGACGATAAGGAAAGCAACTACGTGACAGTGAAATCACCAATTGTAGGTACCTTTTATCGCTCCCCTTCTCCAGACAAACCGGTCTATGTAAAAGTAGGCGATGTGATAGAAGTAGGCGATGTAGTATGCATCGTTGAAGCAATGAAGTTATTCAATGAGATCGAATCAGAAGTGAGAGGAAAAGTTGTGAAAGTAGCTACAGAAGATGCTTCACCTTGTGAGTATGACCAAGTACTTTTCGTTTTGGATCCTAACGGATAGTAGAAAACTTTAATCCAGAGCTGACCAAAGAAAACTTATGTTCAAAAAGATATTGATAGCCAATCGAGGAGAAATTGCATTGCGCATTGTTCGTACCTGTAAAGAAATGGGTATTAAAACGGTTGCCGTTTATTCTACTGCTGATAGAGAAAGTCTACACGTTAGATTTGCAGATGAAGCAGTTTGTATCGGACCTCCCTCATCCGCCGAATCTTACCTCAGTATTCCCAAAATTATGGCAGCAGTCGAAATCACAAATGCGGATGCAGTTCATCCGGGTTATGGTTTTCTTGCTGAGAATGCTGACTTCGCAGAAGTTTGTGCTGAATATGGAATAAAATTCATAGGCCCAACTCCTGGACAAATAAGAAAAATGGGTGATAAAATCACCGCTAAAGAAACCATGATCGCCGCTGGCGTACCTGTAGTTCCTGGATCAGGAGGATTAATCGAAAGCACAGCGCAAGGTTTGGAAATTGCCAAAGAAATAGGGTATCCTGTTATTCTAAAAGCAACTGCAGGAGGTGGTGGAAAAGGAATGAGAATTGTATGGGAACCAGAGGATTTAGAAAATGCATGGAACCAAGCAAAACAAGAAGCAGGTGCATCATTCGGTAATGATGGTGTATATATAGAAAAGTTTATTGAAGAACCTCGACATATTGAAATCCAAATTGCTGGTGATCAACATGGAAAAGTAATCCATCTAGGAGAAAGAGATTGTAGTATTCAGAGAAGACATCAAAAACTGGTAGAAGAATCTCCTTCTCCATTTATGACTAAACCTCTTAGAAAGAAAATGGGGGACGCTGCAATAAAAGCAGGAGAAGCCATTAACTATGAAGGTGTGGGGACTGTGGAATTTTTGGTGGACAAACACCGTAAATTCTATTTCATGGAAATGAATACACGGATTCAAGTAGAACACACCGTGACAGAAGAAGTTATCGATCACGATTTAATAAAGGAACAAATTAAGTTGGCAAACGGCGAGCCTATATCTGGAAACAATTATAATCCAATTATGCACGCCATGGAATGTCGGATTAATGCAGAAGATCCTTATCATGGTTTTCGCCCAAGTCCTGGGAATATTACCTCGTTCCACAGTTCAAAAGGGCATGGAGTCCGAGTAGATACACATGTTTATGCCGGTTATACCATTCCTCCATATTACGATTCTATGATCGCTAAATTGATTTGTCGGGCGCGGACTAGAGAAGAATGCATCAAGAAAATGGAGCGTGCCTTAGATGAATTTATTGTTGAAGGAGTAAAGACGACGGTACCATTCCACAAGCAGCTCATGAAAAATGAAGATTTTAGAGCAGGGAATTTCCATACTGGATTTCTGGATACTTTCGAAATGAAAAAAGAAGATTAACCAAGTTATTAAGCAACTTGCTTAACTAAAAAAAAATACTTTAAACTAACCTCATCATTTTTGATGGGGTTTTCGTTTATAAGTAGTCAGACGGAAATAAATAGAACAATTTTTTTATCAATTTGGTAATTTTATTATAAAATAGAATCCTTGTTTCTTTCACATTTTATAAGAAGATTAAATCTAATTAATAGGAATGAAGCGACTTCGACGCTTGTTGAAATATCTTGCAGCTTATAAAAGTCTTGTTTTAGGAAATATCCTGAGCAATGTGCTAATGGCATTGTTTACTGTGATAAGTATTCCTGCAATCATTCCTTTTCTTCAAATTCTCTTTGACCAAAGCGCTCCTGTTGCTACTCGTCCAACTGTGACCAACTTAGGATCATTCGTTGATTTTTGCAAATTTCAAATTAGCGAATTGATTAGAACGGATGGAAAAGAAACAGCACTGATTTACATCTGCATTTTTCTGGTTGTGCTTTATTTTATGCGGAATTTGTTTCGCTATCTTTCTATGTTTTTTATGGCTCCGGTAAGAAATGGATTAGTCAGAGATATTCGAAATCAATTATTTGATAAATTGATGCATTTGCCCCTTTCTTATTTTTCTGAAAAAAGAAAAGGAGACTTGATGGCACGCATTACAACAGATGTTGGTGAAATCGAATGGAGTATTTTCAATGTTTTGGAAACGGTATTTCGAGAGCCTATAATCCTTATCGGATGTCTGTCATATATGCTATACGTTAGTCCGGTTCTAACAGGCTTTGTTTTTTTACTTCTCCTTGTTGCTGGTTCAATAATTGGTCGAATCGGGAAGCGATTGAAAAAACAATCTCATAAAGCTCAGGATCAATTGGGTACATTGGTGTCAATTATTGAAGAAGGAATTTCAGGTTTGCGAATCGTAAAAGGATTTAATGCAGAAGGGTATCAGTCCAATAAATTCGGAACGGTCAATGATACATACAAAGATATTTTAACTAGAGTGCTTTGGCGCAGAGACTTGGCTTCTCCCTTGTCAGAATTTTTGGGAATTATTCTAGTAGCTGTTTTATTGTGGTTTGCATCCAAACAAGTCTTTGCAGGTAAGTTAGATCCTGCGACTTTCTTTTCTTATCTACTTGCTTTTTACTACATTTTAAATCCAGTAAAAAACTTTTCATCTGCTTTATATAACATTCAAAAAGGAATGGCCGCAGTGGAAAGAGTAGAAGTGATTTTAAATGAAGAAGATCGAATCGTTGAATTGGAAAATGCGCGTTCAATTGAACATTTTAAAAATGAAATAGAATATAGATCTATAGGATTTCATTATCAGCAAAGTGAGCAAGAGGTTCTGAAAAATATCAATTTAAAAATTCCAAAAGGGAAAATTATTGCATTGGTAGGAGCGAGCGGAGCAGGCAAATCTACATTGGCGGATTTGCTTCCAAGGTTTTATGATGTAGTTAGCGGTGAAATTATTTTGGATGGTTTAAACATCAAAGAATACAAACTAAAAGACCTTCGTAACTTGATCGGAATCGTCAGCCAAGAAGCGATTTTATTTAACGATACAATATTTAATAATATCGTTTTTGGTAAAAAAGGAATTGACAAAAATAAAGTTATCGAATGTGCAAAGATTGCCAATGCACATGATTTTATAATGCAAACCGAAAAAGGCTACGAATCGAATATTGGTGACCGAGGCATGAAACTGAGTGGAGGACAACGACAACGACTAACCCTCGCACGTGCGCTCGTCAATGATCCACCAATATTAATTCTTGATGAAGCGACTTCTGCGTTAGATTCAGAGTCAGAGTTACTGGTTCAACAAGCATTATTGAACGTTATGCAAAACAGAACTTCGATCGTGATTGCGCACCGTTTGTCAACTATTCAAAATGCAGATGAAATTATCGTTTTGGATCAAGGCGAGATCATTGAACGGGGAAACCATTCTGTATTATTAGAAAAAAATGGGATTTACAGAAAATTATTTGAACTCCAAGCTTTTTAATCTTTCCTCTGCTCTAATTTGAGACAACCTTTTCCCTAATAATTCGCACTATATAGGTAAGTACTCTTGGTAAACTTAAAGTTTGACTATTTACTTGGTCTCCAAGTTTTAACTTACTTTAACAAAGTATCTTGGTCTAGCACGATATTTTAACAAGCTTCCTTACTAAAAATATGTATTTTTACCCTAGTACTATGATTTACAGTACTTTGAATAATTAATTCAACCAACAGATGAAGAAAAATTTACTTTTAATAATTACAATTTTTATCGTTCATTTCGCTCAGGCACAAATTGTAGTCACAAACGTGAATTTCCCAGCAATTGGAGATACGTTAAAGACGGCAACCGATGGAGCTCCAGAAGGAATCGTAATCGGTGCACCTGGCAGTGACTTAGTTTGGGATTTCAGCGCTTTGAATGGCCCAACCGGCCAGATTATCATCCAGGATACAACTGGCGGATCTGAATCAGATCAATTTCCAAATGCCAATGCTCGCGCAGTATTGAACGCAGGCGAAGCTTATTATTCCATTACCGAAGATTCTTACAGTTTATTAGGTGTAGCGGGAGGTGGGAATATTGGATTGGACTTGGATATTGTTGCAAGATATAGCCCACCAATTATCGAACGTCGTTCTCCAATGGAATTTTTCGATATTAATAATGTGGATTATGCATTGAATGTAGATTTTGGTTTAGACGATTTACCAACAGAACTTTTGGATAGTTTTCCATTATTACCAGATTCATTTCGATTGTCCTTGGTCTCAGAAAGATTTGATGTTGTAGATGGTTGGGGAACCTTGACCATTCCAGGTGGTACCTATGAAGTTTTAAGAGAAAAAAGGAGAGAAGAACGAGAAACGAGACTAGAAGTGAAAATTGGTATTGGACCGTTTTCTATTTGGCAAGACATCACGCAATTGATTCCGGCCTTCGATGAGTTTTTAGGACTTGATACAATCGTGACTTATAACTTTTACAGCAATGATGCAAAAGAGGAAATTGCTATTGTGACCGTAGATCCCATTGATGAGGTAACCGTTACTTCAGTTACCTACAAATCTTTGGACGATGTTACAACAAATGTTGAATATGTGAATCGCGGAAATGCAGATATTATCGCTTATCCAAACCCGGCAATCGATGTTGTAAAATTCGATTTTGTAAATCTTGATGCAGGACTTTATGACTTGAAGATTTACAATATTTTAGGTTCAGTGGTTTATGAAGATCGGGAATATATTTCAAGTGATAGAACACTGAAAGTTGACCTTAGCTTTTTGCGCAAAGGAACTTACTTATATAATTTGTCAGATCAAAAAGGAAATTCAATAGCGACCAAACGCTTAATCGTTTTAAGACCTTAATGATTTAGATAAAGTTGGAAACCTTAAATTGGTTTTGCAAAACTCTAGGCTTGTCAAAGTCTGGAGTTTTGTATTTTAATAGACTATTTTTTAAAAAGAAGTATAGACAGCCAGATAATGTCCTAGGCTACCTGCGATCACGAAGAGGTGCCAAATCGCATGATTATAAGGAAGCTTTTCCCACAGATAAAAAATAACTCCAGTGGTATAAAATGCACCACCTCCCAAAAGCCAATAAAGAGAATCCAAACCCATTCCTGCAGTTAAGGGTTCTATAATTAGCAAAGCCATCCAACCCATTATTAAATAGTAAAGTACAGACAGTAGTGGTCGCGTTCCGAAATAAAAAGTTTTGTAGATGATTCCTAGCAAAACCATTAG
>CALIAG010000395.1 GCA_938041325.1 uncultured Saprospiraceae bacterium
TTCAACCGATCCAAGTGTAACCGGAATGGCTATAGCTTCAGACGATTGCGGTGAAGTAACCGTAGGATACTCGGATGGACCAGGTGCGGATATTTGTCCAGGTGGATTTGTGAGAACGTGGACAGCAACAGATAAGTGTGGCAACGTTACAACCTGTACTCAGATGATCACTTTGATTTGTGATAATGTTACTGATGGAGGATTGATCTTGCAGAACGAAACAATTTGTCCAGGTGAAGATCCATTTGAACTTGTTTCAGCAATAGCTCCTTCTGGTGGAAGTGGCGAATTAGAATACTTGTGGTTGAGAAATACGAATGGAAACCCATTTGATCCTGCTGATCCAGCTTGGCAAGAAATACTTGGTGCAAACGGACCGAATTATGATCCAGGTGTACTATACGAAACCACTTACTTTATCAGATGTGCAAGAAGAGCATGTTGTGACGAGTATTCTGGTGAATCCAATGTAATAACAATAGAAGTAACGCAAGTTACTCCTGAACTGATTCAAGGACCAAGCGGACCAATTTGCTTAGGAGAAGAAGTTGCATTTGAGGCGGCTAGTGCTGGAGTATTTGCAAGTTATGATTGGGCATTCGGAGGTGGAGCTTATCCAGCTGCTGCAAGTTCTCAATTAGTAAATGGAGTAAGCTGGGATACACCAGGTGATAAAGTAGTTACCCTTTCTATTCGCGATAATAATGGCTGTATGGGAACTGCTTCCTTTATTGTAGAAGTTGAAAATTGCCCAGGCCCAGATTTCGAATTTATCGAATTTGAGGCAGCACAAGTGGATGAAGAATTGTCTGTAGTCTTAGATTGGACGACGGAACATGAAACTTACTTGAGTAATTTTGATATTGAAAGATCTATTGATGGAGAAGATTTCAAAACATTAGAACAGATGCGTACTGTTGGAATAATGGACTTGAGATCATCATATCAATATTTCGATACTGAACCAAGAATTGGAAACAATTACTACAGAATTAAATACACGGATCGTCACGGAAAAGTGGTTTATTCTGAAACAAGATTAGTAGTTATTGTTACTGAAGATACACCAGACTTAAATGTCTTCCCGAATCCTGTGGTCAATAAAGTAACTGTTGAAGTTATTAGACCATTAGAAAAAGAAGCTACCCTGATTGTAGTTGATGTATTAGGAAGACAGCATCAAGTTCATACATTGCCAACAGGTAAGGTGATTATGGATATTGATTTGACGGACTACCCCCAAGGGACTTACTTCCTTTGGATAAAGTATGACGAATACAGAATGATCGTCCACAAGATCGTAAAGGTTGATTAACTTTTTCGAAAGCGGTTGGATTTTACGCAATACCTGACCGCTTAAGTCCCGTAGCAAGTATAGGAGGAGCTTTAATTAGTTCCTCCTATTTTTTTTTGGGAAGTATAAAAACTAAAATATTCAGACAATGGAAAAGCTGTGGATGGACAGTTAGGGATATAAAAGACAAAAGGCAACTAAATTATAGCTGCCTTAGTGTTTTAAATAATCGATTTTTATTTAGGAAACTTTAAAGGGTTTCTAATTAAAACTCAAAAGTTTGAGCTCCTTGTCTACCTTCTTCGTCAATTAACATGATTGTCAAATCGAAAGGAATAGAATCAGTGGGATACACTTCATTGCTACTGGTTTTAAATTCTGACCAGGTCAAAGTAACACTTTGTTCAGGGTTTAAACTTTTTTCAGGAGCACGATACGTAACGAATCCTGATACGGAACTGGTATCTGCTCTGCGAAGCTCTATCCCCATATCTGGATAGTCAATATTGTCATTGTTTGTCAGCGTAATTGTTTGTGCAACAAGGTCAGATTGGATACCTAAATTCAACTCGAAAAATTCGATATCTTGGGAAGTAGCCAAAGCAACAAGTAGATAGGAAGCAATTACCAAAACGGTAATTGAGTTTAAGATAATTTTTTTCATAGCTAGAGATGTATTTCTTTGTATAGGAACAAGCAGTCTGCTTATTCAAAACCATAACGAAAGAAAGGGAACTTTCGCTTGCCGGTAGGTTTAATAAAGAAATATTTTTATGAAAATTTTTTAGAAATCTATTTCTAAAGTCCCCAATTCATTAAGATTATTAGTAACCACCAATAAAACAGATGTAGGGGTTTTGTTCTCTGGGAAAGTAGCTCCATCTAAGGTGAAATCACTCCATGAAAATTCTTGTGATCCACCTTGGTTGACCAGAACTCCTTTTTTAATGTATTCTAAAAAAGCAGGAGAAGCAGAATCATTTCTATGGAAAATGTGCATTTGGCCATCTACGAAATCAAAATTTCCCGTATTGGTAAGGATGATTTTTTTATTAGCTTCATCTAAAGTTATTGTTGCCTCAACATCAAAAAACTGTCTATCGTTACTGTTAGAGCAGCTAATTTGAGAAATTGATAAGATGAAAATTCCCACTAAAAGAATGCCTTGAATTCTGTTAATATTCATATTTATTTGTTCAATGTCTAAGTTTGAGGTATGCAATAATACCAAAAAATAAGTAAAACACTACGTCCAAAGCATCCCCCGTCCCACTTATTAAATCGATTTTTTGAAGTAATTCATAACCAGCGGAAATTAAAAAACAACTAATCAACCAGCTTTTTAAAGTGTTTTTAGAGGATTTGTGGTGTAAAATGGTAATAAAAGAGGCCAAAGAGTAGGCCCAAAGTCCATCAGGTAAATTATATACGAACCAATAAAAATGAGGTTGCTCATTTATCCATGAATTATAAGTTCCTCCAAAACGGAAATACTTTAGAAGCCGTATTTCTGGATTTCCGAAAAGGATATAAATTCCTGTTCCGATTATCAAAGGCATTAATACATGAATCAAAATTACTCTTCTCAATTTTAGGTTTTTTAACCTTAAGCAATGGGCAAAGTTAATATTACCTATTTACTTAACTCCCCAAAACTACAAATTACTGCAATAAAAAAGAGGTTCGCAATTAAACGAAACCTCTTGGTGAAATATGATTTAAAATGAAATTATTTTGGCAACACGACTTTGTCAATGACATGTACCACTCCATTATTGCCTTTTAAATCCACTGCAGTTACACCAGCCAAATTTCCATTTTCATCTTTTAACATTACCTGATCGTTAACGATCATTGCTTGTAATTTACCTCCACTCACAGTTGTCAAACTGGCTTTTCCTTTTCCATCTTGAATAGCTTGTACAACAGCTTTTGAATCTATGTTGCCAGCAACAACATGGTAAGTTAAAATCGTAGCCAATGTTTTTTTGTTTTCCGGTTTTAATAGATTGGCAACGGTGCCTTCAGGGAGTGCATCAAACGCAGAATTGGTCGGTGCAAAAACAGTAAAAGGACCATCGCTTTTTAAAGTTGAAACCAAATCAGCTGCCTTTATTGCCGCGACTAATGTTGTATGATCTTTTGATCCGAGTGCAATATCTACAACATCTTTTTGAGTATCGTGGTGATTGGAAACTTTTACAGCTTTCGCACTACTACTGCACTGCGCGTTGATAGGGTTTGGTGATAAAAATAATGCACTTAATACAAGGCTAAAAAAAAATACGTTTTTCATCTTTAATATATTTATGAAGAAATAATGAGGCATTTGAAATGCTACTTCAATTCTTACTTTGTTTAAAAAAAAAATCAATTTCAGAATTTAAAAAAACATGTTTAAAAGAATTCTGACATACATACGAGCGCTTTTTCGTTTTGGATTTTTTTAAAAAAAAAATAAATTTATCTGTGTTCATTTTTTGCTAGACAAAAAACAGGTAATACGAAAAGGACTAAACATTTTTTGTGAATTGCTGTTTCTATTTCATGGTGGTCAAAAATATACATACCAACCAATTATTAACTGAACAAAAAGTGGAGCAGAATAAAATTGTCCAAATGTTGCAGTCCGGGAATTCAGAAGTCATCAATCTGCTTTATGATGACTATTCTGATGCATTGTATGGAGTAGTTTTGCGCATTGTCAATTCAGAAGAAATTGCAAAAGATGTAATTCAGGATGTTTTTGTCAAAATTTGGAAGAATGGTTCTAAATATGATCCGGCAAAAGCAACTTTATTTACATGGATGTTGAACATTGCAAGGAATACTGCAATTGATGTCACCAGATCTTCTTATTTTAAGAAGACTTTGAAAAACCGAGAGCTCAATTCAAACGTATATAATTCAGGAAATTTTTCTTGGCAGAATAATGTAGATCAAATAGGTTTGCAAAAATTAGTAAACGGTCTAGACGAAAAATACAGAGTAGTTGTTGATTTAATCTATTTCAAAGGATATACTCAAAAAGAAGTGCAAGAGCATTTAGACATTCCAATTGGAACTGTTAAAAGTAGAGTAAGAATAGGGCTTAGGGAGCTTAGAAAATTATTTGCCAACATCGTTATGTTGCCAATTATTTTTTCCAATTATTTTTAATTAGAATTACACTTGTGGATATAGAAAAAATCAAATCATCGGGTTTACTTGAGCAATATGTTCTTGGCCTACTTTCTCCAGTAGAAAGGGAGAAGATAGATGTTTTGGCTGCACAACATCCTGCTCTAAAATCGGAGCTTAATATGTTGCAGCAAGCAATGGAAGAATATGCGAATCTTCATTCTGTTCCTCCTCCGACCGGATTAAAGAAAAAAATTAAAGACCGAATTAATATTCTAGAAGAAGAAAGTCCAAGAAGTATTAAAGTAGCCTCCACAAAACCCAATAATAAAATCTTTAAATTATTTTCTGGAGTTGCAGCAGCAGCTATTGTTGGCCTACTTGGACTTTGTTATCTATTGTTTGACCAACAGCAAAGTGCGAAAAATAGATTGGCAATCCTAGAAGAGAAATTAAATAAAATAGAGAGCAGTTATACCAATCTACAATCTTCAAAAGTACAAGTTGAAACTAAATTTGCCACGTTGAAAGATTTGGGTACGCATCACGTTCATCTACGTGGTTCGGGGAATGCTCCAAACTCTCTTGCCGTTATTTATTGGAACCCAGATCATAAAAAAGGCTACTTAAATGTTGTAGAAATGCCTGTTGCTCCACATGGTCACCAGTACCAAATTTGGGCAGATGTGAATGGCAAACATTTAGATATGGGATTAATAGATACCATAAAAGGCAACTCTTTGGTTACTATTCCGTTTATTGAGAACAGTAAAGGATTTGTAATTACCCTAGAAAAAGAGGGTGGAAGTCAACATCCTACTGTTGAAAAGATGTATGTAAAAGGAGAGATTGAGTTGTAAATACCATCCTTTATTGTTTTCCTTATCTAGTTCTATTGTTTCGCTAAATTCATAGCGAAATACTCTCAAAACAGCCACTTTTCTATTTTTTTCTATTTTTGTCTTGGAAACACAGACAATTTCATCTGATTTAGCTTTGATTTCAATCAAGCTAATTCTACTTGAAATAAATTTTATCCGACCAATAAATGTTTGGTTGGAGCATTAATTATTAAATAACTTATGGAAGTAAATATATACCAGGCAGTCGCCATTTTGATAGATGGGAATAACATCGAGAAAAGTATTCACTCAATGATGAGAACAAAAAAGTCAATGGTTAATTTTGACATTCTTATCCCCAAATTATTAGAAGAACGCGCTTTAAACAGACTAATTTATTTTAGAGAAGGACTGAATATCTCCAAAAAATTAGCCGAAAGATTACACAACCAATTTTATGGTTCAGTGGTTCCTTGCCACAAATCTGCAGATATTCCATTGACTATTTTTGCGACTCAAATTGCTGAAAAAGTAGATTGCATTATCATTCTTTCCGGAGATTCCGATTACGTAGAATTGGTAAGACACCTAAAATCTAGAGGAGTTAGAGTTGAAATTGCTGCAGTGGAAGCCACCACAGCAGCCATTCTGAAAGTAGAAGCAGATCATTTTTACGAAATCACGAAGCAAGATTGTTTCAGATTGAAATAAAAACCTTTCCATTTGACGGATAAAAAATAAATATGAATTTGTTTCCGTCAAACTACAATTAGAAATTAGAATAAAGTTTACTAAGTATTTGATTACTTTGAGCATATAATCTATTTGAAAATGAAGTTCCTAGCTTCATTTTTAAATAGATCTTCACTTAAAAATCTTTATTGGATAAAAGCTAAAAATCTACTGTAAATTTTTAGCTTACTATTTCTTTTAACATTAAAAAGGTCCAATGAAAAATTTCTTCTTCAAAGCTAACCTTCTTGTTGCAATTTTATTTCTATCTCTTTCCTGTATCAACAACTCTATTACTGAAAAGATAGTATGTCCTATCTGGTATCCTTATACCTTGGATTTTGAAGGACCAGAATTGAGTGAGAAGGACAATACAAACCCTTTTACTGATATTAGCTTGACCGTTACTTTTCAAAAAGGCGATCGCAAAATTAGTATCCCCGGTTTTTTTGCAGCTGATGGGAACGCCAGTGAAACATCCGCAGAAAAAGGCAAGATTTGGCGGGTACATTTTACTCCAGATGAATTGGGAGATTGGACCTACGAGGTTGTCTTTATACAAGGTAAAGATGCCGTTCTCACCAAGCAAGGAAAGCCATTGGATTTAGATGGTGCAGGGGGAAGTTTTACTGTAATTAAAAATCAAAACTCTAATTCCTCTTTTTATAAACATGGAAGAGTGCGACCCAATGGTACACAGTTACAGCATACTGACGGGACGTACTTTCTAAAAGGCGGCGCGGATAGCCCTGAAAACTTATTGGCTTTTGTCGATTTTGACGGGACTTATTCTATGGACAGTACCAAACAGTTTATGAAAACTTTTGAACCGCATCTCCAAGACTGGAAGACTGGAAATCCAACTTGGAAAAATGGAAAAGGGAAAGGCTTGATTGGAGCATTGAATTATCTTGCATCAAAAGGAATGAATTCTGTTTACTTTTTAACAATGAATATTCAAGGAGACGGAAGAGATGTTTGGCCTTATTTGGACCCATCTACTTTTGATAGATTTGATTGTAGTAAATTGGATCAGTGGGATAAAGTTTTTACTCATGCCCAATCACTAGGGATTATGTTGCATTTTGTTACCCAAGAAACTGAGAATGAATTGCTGTTGGACAATGGAGATTCCGGTAGACTTCGAAAATTATATTACCGCGAATTGATTGCCAGATTTGCACATCATCCCGGGACCACTTGGAATCTTGGCGAAGAAAACGGCCCCGCGAATTTTAGCCCGGAAGGCCAAACAGAAAGGCAACAAAGAGATATGGCCAAAGCGTTCAAAGAGCTGGATCCTTATGACAATTACCTTGCACTACACACCCATTCTTTTGACGAAGCCAGGGATCCAATTCTAGAACCATTATTAAGTTTTAAATCAATTGACGGCTTGTCCATGCAAATTAATTTGCCTCATGACGTTTACAACCAAATAACCAAATGGTCCAGAAAATCAAAAGAAGGAGGTCATCAATGGGTTTTGAGTATGGATGAAATTGGGGAGTGGCATACAGGAGTGAAATCAGACAAAGGAAGCCCAGATCACGACACCATTCGAACAGAAGTATTGTGGCCCAGTTTAATGGCAGGCGGTGCAGGAGTGGAATGGTATTTTGGATATAGAACTGATCATAATGATCTGAATGGCCAAGATTGGCGGTCAAGAGATATCATGTGGGATCAAACGCGTTATGCCATTGAGTTTTTCCAAAAAGAAATTCCATTTTGGGACATGAAACCAACGGATGGATTTTTAATTTCTGAAAATGGCCATTGTTTGGCAAAAGAAAACGAAAGCTATTTGATATATTTGAAAAAAGGAGGAGATTTAAATCTTGATTTAGGAGAAAAAACTCGAACTTTTGAGATGACCTATTTTGATCCTTTTACAGGAAATTATTTAGATGGTGAAAAGGAAAGAAAAGGGACAGGCAAAATAAGTTGGACCAACCCTGAAGTAAGAAAAGACCTCGTTATTTTACTACAAGAAAAAAGATAGACTTCTTCATAAATCAAGCAAATCAATAAAAAATGTTCGATACAGTTATATACCAACAGCGTAGAGCGAAGCTTAAGAAAGATATGGGATCTGGTGTTCTTTTATTTATGGGGAATGAAGAAAGCCCAAAAAATTATACAGATAACACTTACCATTTCAGGCAAGACAGTAATTTTTTATACTTCTTTGGATTGAACCAAGCAGGCTTAGCGGCAATAATTGATATTGACAATGATCTAGAAATTATTTTTGGTGATGAATTAACTGTTGATCATATCGTATGGATGGGACAGCAAGCTACTATTGCTGATCAAGCAACAAGCGTAGGTGTAAAGAAAACCTTGCCTTATAAAGACATTTCAACCTACCTTAAAAAAGCGCAAAGCAGCAAACAACTTATTCATTTTCTTCCACCTTACCGTCATTTGAATATGTTGAAACTGGAAGAGTGGTTGACGATTCCAGTTAAAGAACTCTCTGCCCGTGTGTCGGAGCAATTTGTAATGGCTGTGATCAATCAGCGTTCCTATAAAATAAAAGAAGAATTAGTAGAACTTGAAAAAGCAATAACAACCACAGCAAAGATGCATGTGGCTGCAATGAGCAATGCCAAAGCAGGGATGACAGAAGCTGAGTTGACAGGACAAGTAAACGGAATTGCTGTTGCAGGAGGCGGAGGTTTGGCGTATCCTGTAATTCTTACCATCAATGGACAAATTTTACACAATCATTATCATGGAAATGTCCTAGAGAAAGGCCAATTATTGCTTGGTGATTTTGGAGCTGATACCGCTATGCATTATGCAGGAGATATAACACGTACCCTTCCCGTTAGCTATCGATTCAGTTTAAAACAAAGAGAGATTTACCAGATTGTTTTGAAAGCAGAAGAAACGGCGATTCAATCTTTGAAAGCTGGCGTTTCGTACAAGGATATTCATTTGCGAGCAGCACTGGTAATAGCAACAGGCTTGACTGAATTGGGTTTGATGAAAGGTGATCCGGCTGAGGCTGTTGAAGCCGGAGCCCATGCATTATTTTTCCCGCATGGCTTGGGACATATGTTAGGGCTTGACGTTCATGATATGGAAGACTTGGGTGAAGATTTAGTAGGGTATGATGATGAAATAAAAAGATCAAATCAGTTTGGTTTAAAGTCCTTGCGTCTTGGGCGTAAGCTCGAAGCTGGTTTTGTCTTGACGGTAGAGCCAGGAATTTATTTTATCCCAGATTTGATTGACAAATGGAAAGCGGATGGTACGCATCTGGATTTTATAAATTACGAAGCTTTAAGTACTTACCGCGATTTTGGCGGAATAAGAATCGAGGACAACTATTTGGTAACTACAGAAGGATCTCGTCTTTTAGGTCCACCGATTCCTAAGACTGTTTTGGAAGTGGAGGCGCTGAGAATACATGCTTAATGGTCGGGG
>CALIAG010000396.1 GCA_938041325.1 uncultured Saprospiraceae bacterium
GCAATGGCCGTATCTCCTAGAATAGTTTCAGGGCGAGTGGTAGCAATGGTTACCCATTCATCCTCGCTTCCTTCAATTTTATAACGTACTTTATATAACTGACTTTGTTCGTCCTTATGTAAAACTTCTTCATTTGACAAAACCGTTTTTGCTTCCGGATCCCAATTCACCATTCTCAAGCCTCTATACAATTTGTCTGAATTGTATAGATCGACGAAAGCTTTTATTACCGCTTTTGATCTGGATTCATCCATTGTAAAAGCAGTCCGTTCCCAATCAACTGAAGCACCTAATTTTTTGAGTTGCGACAAAATGATTCCACCGTATTTATCGGTCCATTCCCAAGCATGTTTCAAAAATTCTTCTCTGGTAAGGTCAGATTTCTTGATTCCTTTTTCACGGAGTAACTTCACCACCTTTGCTTCAGTAGCGATAGATGCGTGATCTGTTCCTGGAACCCAACAAGCATTTTTACCTTCTTGTCGAGCTTTTCGAATTAAGGTATCTTGTATGGTGTTGTCGAGCATATGCCCCATGTGTAGTATACCCGTCACGTTAGGAGGAGGAATCACAATACTAAAAGCTTCCCTTTCATCAGGCTCAGAATGGAAATAGTTTTTATCCATCCAATACTGATACCATTTGTCCTCTATTTCGTTTGGTTTGTAACTTGGTGATAATGGCATAAATCGTATGAGTTTAGAAATACGTATGAATTAGAATCGTTTCTTAATTCAGTTGTATTGTAAATAGTTCTTTAATATTTCAGCGAAATCAATTTTGTTTTTTCTCCATCAGAAGTTCTGACAAAATAAATATTGTCATATTCTTCATGGTCTATATTTTCATAAACCGAAGTTGCTAATAAATGGTTCAATGCAGCTGGAATAGAATTTGAATGGCCGACCAACAACACGTTTTTGTAATCAGGATCCATAACCATATGTCCCAATAATGAATTTTGATTAGAAGGATTGTAAATATCCAATGGCAAACCCTTGTCAACAGCGGTTGGTCTTGCGGTATCTTTTGTTCTGATATAGTCTGTACTAAAAACATGACTTACCTCAATCTGTTTTAAGATTTCAGCTAAGTCATCCGCACGTTGTAATCCGTCCGGTGTAAGGTCAGGGTCTTTTCCATTGACTCCTTTTTCTGCATGCCGAACCAATATAAAAGTTGTAGTGGTGGTATCCTTCTCTGCTGGTAATTTAATTTTCTTGCCATCCATCGTATACAAGTACTTTTGATCAATGGATGAGATCGTTTTTACAGCCTTTCCGTTTGGACAAGATTGAAAGAACAAGAATGCAAAAAATAGAACTGCTAGTTTTATTTTTAAAAAGTTGATGGTGTGTTTCATTAAAATATTTTTACTCGGCAGCAACTTTGCTAAACAATTGCGTTTCTACTTGATTGCGCCAAAGATCGTTCAAGGTCTCTCGTTTTCTAATTAAATAATCTTTCCCTTCATGAACCAATACTTCCGCAGGTCGATACCTAGAATTGTAATTGGAAGACATTGTTTGACAGTAAGCCCCAGCGTTGTGCATTCCTAAAATATCTCCTTCATGGATCTCTGCAATTTTTCGATTGACACCAAATGTATCCGTTTCGCAAATGTATCCTACTACGGTATAAATTCGAGTTTTCCCCATTGGCTTGGATACATTAACAATGTGATGATAAGAATCATAAAACATCGGTCTGATCAAATGATTCAATCCAGAATCTATTCCTGCAAAGACGTTAGCAGTGGTTTGTTTGATTACATTTACTTTTACAAAAAAGTAGCCTGCTTCACTGACTAAAAATTTACCTGGCTCAAACATCAGCGTTAAGTCTTTGCCATACTCTTGGCAAAAGTTATTGAAACGGGTAGAGATTTTTTCTCCTAAGTCTTCGATATCTGTACAAACTCCTCCTTCTTTATAGGGCACTTTAAAACCGGAGCCAAAATCAATGTAATCCAAGTCTTTAAATTCTCGTGCTATATTAAAAAGGATTTCAGCTCCTTGCAAAAAGACGCCCGAATCCAGGATATCTGATCCTGTATGCATATGCAATCCTTCTACTTTGAGTCCTGTCGCTTCTACTATTCTTTTAACATGTGGAACCTGATGAAAAGAAATTCCAAATTTTGAATCAATATGTCCTACTGATATTTTACTGGAACCACCCGCCATGATATGAGGGTTGATTCGAACACATACTGGAACGTTTGGATAAGTCTGACCAAATTGTTCCAATATGGAAATATTATCAATATTGATTTTCACTCCCGCTTCCACCGCTTCGGCTATTTCTGCGAAAGAAACACAATTCGGAGTGTAGATAATTTCCTGTGGTTCGAAACCAGCTTTAATTCCAGTTTCTACCTCTTGAATGGATACGGTGTCCAATCCCGCCCCCAATGAATTGAAATATTGAATCACATTAATATTAGATAAAGCCTTACAAGCATAATTGATCTTCAGATTCTTCACCTTAAAAGCATTCACCATTCTTTCATATTGGCGTTTCATGATAGCGCTATCATAAACATAAAGAGGGCAAGCATACTTTTCGCAAAGTGCAAGAGGGTCTACACCTCCTGTCAATTTGTACATCTGATTTTCAATTTGCATTATAATTAGTTTTTAATCTTCAATCGAAGAAAATCTGCCTAGAAAGGCTTCTCATAAAAATTTCCAAAGATACTCATTTAAACAGTTCTCAGCTTAAAGGGATTCACTAAAACCTTAAAATTTTCTAAAAATTAAGTATTGATACACCAAAAACAGCTTTATAGCCATCTATTTGATTGTAGGCAGTACGGAAAGTTTGATATTAATTGTTTAAATTATACGTCAAACACTCATTCAGCTTATAAAAGCTTAATCGAAAAACACCTTAGTGACAGAAGAAAAAATCATAGAAGGATGCAGAAATGATGATCGGAAGGCTCAAAAAGCGCTTTTTGACAAATACTCCCCCATGTTATTTGGGGTCTGCAAACGCTATGTGAAGACCAGAGAAGATGCTGAGGATGTTTTAATCAAAGGTTTGTATAAGGCCATGACCAATATTCATCAATTCAAAGGTGCAGGCAGTTTTGAAGGTTGGGTGCGAAGAATTGTGGTCAATGAATCCTTGATGTTTTTGCGGAAATCACATAATTTTAAAATGACTGTTGAAGTCAATAATCTCGAAATAAAAACAGAAGTAAATGTTGATGATGAATTGGCTGCACAGGATATTATGAATTTATTAGAAAAGTTGCCGACGGGATATAGAACTGTTTTCAACATGTATGTGGTAGAAGGATATAAACACCGTGAAATTGCGGAGATTTTGGGAATCAGTATCAATACTTCAAAAAGTCAGCTGATTCTCGCAAAAAAAAGGATGCGGGCCTTGGTCAAACAAGTGCGCTATCCGGATGTAGGATGAAAGGAAGAATAGAATTTTGAAATTTGAGAAACGAAGCATTCCAGTATTTGAGTAAGAACGACAGAAGGTTGTTCTGATAAGCAAAAGGAATTTTGTTTAAAAGAACGTTTTTAATTAAAAAAAATGAGTAACAAGAATAAAGACATATTTGATCTATTTAGAGAAAGCCATCGCAAGTTGGATGAGCGGCCTTCTGCAGATGCATGGAGTCGTTTGGAACATCGATTGGACAATCGAAAGGTTCAATCCAAAAGGTATTTCTCTAGACTTAGCATGATGGCGGCTTCTGTTATTTTCTTAGTCGGAATTACCGCAGTACTCACTTTATTTTTGGGTCAGCAACATCAGGATGAAATGGCAGTAGCTACTTCTAAACCAGTTGCATTAGAAGAGTTGCAACGGTCAAATGGAAGCAGTGATGGTTTGTATAAAATTTTAGAAAGCAAAAGAAAAATGCAGGCAAGAGGAGCAAATACTTTTAAAGAAGGTACTGCCGATAAAAAATTAGTAGCGAACATAACGGAGAAAAAGGAATTCGTTCCAAAAGCAAAAAGCAAACCTTCTTTACTGGCCTTAGGCAATCCTCCTAAGCCTGTAACAAGTCCGGCTTCAGCGGGTACTTTCAGCAATGCAATTGACCACAGTGAAAGTACAGTTGGAAGTGTTTCTACTCATGGAGAATTGGATAATAAAATACAATTAGAAACGGCTGGCGCAGCTGATGCAAACTGGAGTAAAAACGAAGCAGCTGAAACACTTGATGCCAATACCGCAGATATGGCTTTTGATACGGAAGCAAAGGAAATAAAAACAGAAAAGGATGAAGCTGCTTCAGAAGAAGTTGGCGAAATAGCTTCTACAGAAGCTATGGAAATGGAAGAAGCATATGACGCATATGGCAGATCAGATCAAGTAGTCGTTGCAAGTTCCAAAGCAAAGGTTTCTAAAAAGGAACAAAAGAAATTAAAAAAAGAAAACAAGCGGCATAAAAAAGAAGTAAAAGAAATAGAAGCCAACGATAATGTTTTATCTGATTTAACTGGCGGTGAAGTCAGTAATTTGGAACAATTCAAATGGCTGATCGGACAGTGGAAAGGCAAGAATGACATGGGGCAATTCCTTACCGAAGAATGGATCATTGAAGACGATTATACCATGCAAGGAACTGGTGCGTTGGTCATCAATGGGGAAACTACTTTTACAGAAGATATGAGTATCCAAAAAATTGGCGATGAACTGTATTACATTTTGAAATTGGAAGATGACAATGTAGAAGTTCGTTTCAAACTTAAATCAAATACTGGCGCCACTGCCATTTTTGAGAACGTGAATAATGTCGCTCCGGATCAACTTATTCTGATGAACAATAACAATAGTAACTTCTCTACTATTTTACAAAATAAAGAACCCAACCAACTCGACTTGAATCAGGTGAATTATTTGCAAAACAGAAATGCAGTTAAACCAGATCAGGTAACTAGAAATTTAGATAAGATTAATTGATAGGATTAATTTAGTTTTGAACTTTTGGGAGGTTGGTTTCTTGAAGCTGTCGCGCTTGTTGTCGCGGTTGACTGCGCCGGAGCTTACACTCTCTAAGCTGTCCCGCACGCTGTCGCGGTTCACTCCGCCGGAGCTTACACTCCGCTCTTCATTTCATTCAGAGTTCGCTTCGTTCATTCTTTTCTTTGAAAGGTTTTCTAAGCACATACTCTTCTTTCGGTGCGAGGTACTCCACCAATGTCGGAGCCAAATATTTATTCACCAAACGGTTGCGGTGTGTCATCATGGTAAACATGTCGTAAGGCATTGCCCCTACAGAACTTTTAATCTCTATTGCTGTTCGAGAAAACACAATTTCATGGCTTCTCAACTTCAAAGCAATTTCGACAATATCATACAAAACATTTAAGTACAATTGCATTTCTCTATTCGCTAAATGTTCAAATCCCAAGAAGTGCGCTTCCAGGTCATCTCCATTTTTAATAGTAGTAAAAAAGGCAATTATTTTTTCGTCTTTGTAATAAGCGATTAATTTAAAGTCAGCTCCGAGATTCCTTTTTAAAGCTGCAAAATAATCTGGATTGAGTTTGAACAAGTTAAAACCAGCTCCATCCGATATGGAAGAATACAATTCATATAGGCGAGGCGTTAGTTCTTGGATTTGTTCTGCGTTGAGTTCTCGTTTTTCAATTCCAGCAGATTTCTTGAATGCTCTTTTGCAACGTACTCTGTATTTAGAGCTCATCGCTGCTTTGTAATCCTCAAAATCATTCCAGCTAGGATCCAACTTAAAAATCATATTGGGTTGGACTGAAAAATCTGCATAGTTATTATCCAAAAAGGGCTTGCTATTGCTTTTATTTTCGTTGAAAAAATCTTTGACCAAAACCAAAGCCATTTTCTTCCCCTGCTTTTCAATTTCAGGAATACATAGATCGATGGTTTCTCTAATTATTCCTTGTCCTTCGCTTACTTCAATCGACTCATCAAATAAAAAACCATGCTCTCCAGTGACTAATAAATTCCCACAAACCAAACCATGAAAATCCACTTGCCCTGCTACTAAGTTTTTCATGCTATCCCCAAATCGCTTGCTCAAACTCTTCTTCTCTTTGTCCTTCTCTCTTCGGATACTTTCTTTTGCATTAAAATGATGGACTTGCAAAACACACTTTCCGATCTCTTTTCCAGCTTTTTTCAATAAAACATAATAAAAGCCCATTCCTTTTGGAGGAAAAGATTCTAATGTTTTTAAATACGCTGTTTCTATGAAAATATCGACTGGTCCAATCTGATCCCAGGAAGTAGGTACATCTTGTATAGATTTGAAAAGGTCCACCTCCAATCCATGAGGATCAAGGCTGAGCTTTGACATGGGAGACCCTGTATGTGAGGTTTCCACCTCTTTTTTGCTCAAATCCATTTGTTTTAAATAAAGCGTTGTACTTGTTTCTTTCAATTAAATTTGCTTAGGTTTTGGTGGCAATACCCATCAATAACATTCTAGCTCATCAAATGTTCTACTTGATTTATAAATTCAATTTAAACCAAGTTTGCTAAAGCATTTGTAAAATAAAAGACTAGATCACTTTATGTACTTTTTATTATTGACTCCTAAATCTCTTTAAAATGCCTTCTAATTGTTTTATTTCGAAGTAAGGGGATCATTTAAACGAAATATTTTTCTTTCAATTACTCAGAAAATGTTTTTTACGGATAAATATTTAAAATGTTAAACTAGCCTACTTTTTCTCCCATTTCTTGATCTCTCGCATTGCGCTAAGATCATCTCTCCAAGCGATAAACTTCATTTGTCCAAGTCCTTTGTAGTTCAAAAACCAATCTTTGACTATTTGTTGAACGATATGGTGCTCGATCATAAAAGCATGAAAATCTTTAATCGCGATGGTTTGTAAATCTGGGTTTGTAGGAATTGCGATTAATTTAGTGTCTTTTTCACCATTGTCCTCCAAAAGCAAAGCGGCAATTAACTTTACCTCTATTTTTGTCCCAGTTTCCAAACTTTCACATAAAACCAAAACATCCAAGGCATCTCCATCTCCGCCTTTTTTAGGGTCCATGTATGTGGAAGGTATAAACCCATAATTTCCTGGATAAGGTAAAAATTTAACCATTCTATCTTTGCCATCCAATTGATCCGTTTCAAACTGACGGGTCGCAGGATTAAACTCGATTTTACGGTTTGTACCGGCAGGAATTTCAATGACAGCATTGATGCCATTTTCAGAAATAGCCGGAAGATTATAAACCTCAGCGGACTTATTTTGTTTGCAATTAATTAGAAAAAGCAAACTAAAGCAGAATAGGACGTATAAAGAATACTTCAAGGTGATTGTTCTTTTTTAAATCTTAATAAGATAGTAGACCCAAAGGTACAGCAAAACACTGGCTCTACCAACGATCCTAGAAGTGTCTTTACTAATACAGATTGGCCAAAAAAGGGTATCTTTTCGCCGATATTAAGAGGCCTTTAACGGTTATGTTCCTCAATTTGTAGTTACTTAGATTATTAGAGGTAAGACAGTTAGATGGTTAGACAGTTAGACGAAAATTTGCTGACATCTAAAAATCTAGCGCCCAGAGACTCTTAACGTCTAAAAATCTAATAGTCTAGCAGTCTAACCATCTAAATAATAAAAACATGAGTGATAAAAACTACTTCAATAGAGAAGATTTAAAGAAATTTGGCAACATTACTGAATTTCAGGAAGAGATGGGGAAAAAATTCTTTGACTATTATGGCGAAGTATTTAAAGAAGGAGCGCTCACTGTCCGAGAAAAATGTTTAATCGCTTTAGCTGTTTCGCATTCGGAACATTGCCCGTATTGCATTGATGCCTATACAACTGCCTGCCTTAAAGAAGGAGCTGATGAAGAGCAAATGATGGAGGCGGTACATGTAGCAGCGGGAATAAAAGCGGGTTCAACTTTGGTATACGGAGTGCAAATGATGAACCAGACTAAGAAATTGACAATGTAGGTTTAGTACTTAGTAGAAAGTATCTAGTACTTAGTAGTGATTCGAAATACTAAATACTGAGTACTAAATACTGAATACTAAATACTGAATACTGAATACTAAATACTGAATACTAAACACAACCATGGCAATAAAGCAAAAAGGGAAATCCTTAAAAGCGACGGGAAATGATTTGGCAGATACTTTTTTTCAATTAAAAGTACTGAATGGGAAAGAATTGATTGATTCTAAGTTTCCTAGTTTTGCAGAACGATTGGCAGATGATGGATTCCCTAAACTCCAACCTTCCGAGCCAGAAATTTTTCAAATCAATATTGGAAAATTGTGTAATCAGACTTGTGGCCACTGCCATGTAGATGCAGGTCCGGATCGCAAGGAGGAGAACATGTCGAGAGAGTCTCTTGAAAAATGCCTCGCTATTATCAAG
Source organism: uncultured Saprospiraceae bacterium (assembly GCA_938041325.1). GTDB lineage: Bacteria > Bacteroidota > Bacteroidia > Chitinophagales > Saprospiraceae > CALIAG01. Next base: position 8,364 of record CALIAG010000396.1, read on the forward strand.
AAAGTAAAAAGCATCAAAACGGTAGACATTACGGGAGGTGCTCCGGAAATGAATGCCCATTTTCGATGGTTTGTAGAAGAGTGTACCAAATTGGGCAAGCAAGTCATTGACCGATGTAACTTGACGATTATTGTTGCGAATAAAAAATACCACGACTTACCGGAATTCTTAGCGAAAAACAAAGTACAGGTCGTTTCTTCTCTTCCTTATTTTAGTAAGAAAAGAACGGATAGCCAACGGGGAGATGGTGTGTTTGAGGATTCTATTAAAGCATTGCAAATGCTCAATGAAGTGGGCTACGGAAAAGAAGGAACAGGATTACAATTGGATTTGGTGTTCAATCCAACTGGTGCATTTTTGCCCGGCGACCAAATGAGCTTGGAATCAGAATTTAAACGTCAGCTAAAAAGAAAGTTTGATATTGTTTTTAACAACCTATACGCAATCACCAATTTGCCTATCAGTCGTTTTCTCGATTATTTGCTTCAAAGTGGCAATTATGAAGAGTACATGCAAAAACTGGTAGATGCTTACAATCCTGGTACTATTGATGGTTTGATGTGTCGCAACACAATTTCAGTAAGTTGGGATGGTTATTTATACGATTGTGATTTCAACCAAATGTTGGATTTAAAAGTAGCCATAAAAGGAAGCGCTCATTTAGATGATTTCGACTTAGAAACGCTGCAAAAAAGAGACATTATATTCAACCAACATTGTTATGGTTGTACGGCTGGTTCTGGATCTAGTTGTGGTGGGGAGATTACGTAAATGCAGACTATTGTGTTTGGAGGGGTTACCACGAATTGAACGATTAAAGAACGAACGATTGTAAGAAAAGAGAACACCACGGGATTCACAGATTAAAAAACAGACGATCGTGTATTTTTCATGTTCGATCAACCCTAAAAATTCGTGAATCCCGTGGTTAATATGCGCGATCGTTCGATCAAAAATTACCTTAATTCGTGGTCTACACTTCACACAACTTTACAATCCAGTATATCCTTTCCAACCTCACGTTTTAAACTAAACCAAAAATATTTTTTATCTTTGAATAGGAAATCCGGTTTTCTCACCAAAAACAGACCATAATCATCGGTTTTCCCTTGCAAACAGGGTTTTAAGCTTTGCAACAGACTATTAAAAACACTATAAAAACACTATTGACATGGGAAAGTACGCTCCTTTTGTTGCCCTCCTTACCATTGTTTTCTTATCTGCGTGTGTCAGCACAAAAAAATACGATGACGCACTTTCGTTAAAAAATTCATACAAAGAACAAACAGATTCACTCAGATTAATTGCTGATGAAAATCGTTATGCCTCTTATGAATTGAAGCAAAACGAAGCAGATCTTAAACGCTCACAAGAAGAGTTTGATGCGTTAAAAGAAAGACATGGCAGCTTGAGTTCGAATACACAAGATCTACTAAAGAGATATGATGAATTGCTCGCTCAGAACAAAATGTTGCTATCCAATTCTTCTACAGAAAAAACGGAATTGGTTGAACAACTTAATGACCAACGCGATGAACTAGATCAAAAAGCCAGGCGGATCAGAGAGCTAGAGGCTATTTTGGCTCAAAAAGATGCAGATCTTGCTGCGGCTTTAGAAACCAATCACATCACCATTACACAACCTACTCCCGAACCTGTAACAGTACCTGTGTCCAATCCTAATCAACCAGACATCGATCACTATGAAGCTCAGATTCGTGAATTGAGCCGAATGTTGGAAGAAAAAGATGCGAATCTTGGCGCATTGCGAAATAAAGTAAACCAAGCTTTACTCGGATTCAATGATTCTGATTTGAGTGTTCGAGAAGCCAACGGCAAAGTATATGTGTCCTTAAGCCAAAATTTACTTTTCGCAAAAGGCAGTGATCAAATAGATTGGAAAGGGAAGACAGCCATCAAAAAGGTAGCGGATGTTTTGGTTGCTAACCCAGATATCCTTGTCAATGTGGAAGGACATACTGATACGGATGGATCTGCTCAAAAGAACTGGGAATTGAGTACCAGAAGAGCAATAGCTGTTGTAAATGTATTAACAGGTTATGGAAAAGTTGACCCTAAACGCACCACAGCTTCTGGCCGTTCCTTTTATGCACCAGTAGCGAGCAACAGCACCAATGATGGCAAAGCAAAAAATCGCCGAACAGAAATTATTTTAACTCCAAATTTGGATGAATTATACAAGATTATAAATAGGTAAATTTTCCCAATGCTAAAAGCCTTTGTAGTGAAATACTATGAAGGCTTTTTTTATGCCCTTCACCATCATTATTTCCATTAAAACAGCCTCATCAGACTTTTTCTTCTCTTCATTCGTTATTTTTGGGAATGAAAGAAGTGTAGTCGAAAAATGAACCGTAAAGCGGATCATAAAGCCTACATTTTTGCTGCTGAAAATTTTCAAACATATGCATCTATATTGGCTCATGTTATTCTCCTTCTTCTTTTTGCAAAACACTTTTGCACAGGAGCATTGTATAAGTCAACGAGTGCTAAATGAAAAATTGACCCTTCATGCGGATTCCCGCAATTCCTATCTCCAAGCACAAAAAAACATTAGCCACAGATTAGGAAGTCAGGCGCTAAATCGCAACGAAGTTTTTACCATTCCTGTGGTTGTACATGTCGTTTGGAAAGAGGCACAAGAAAACATTTCAGATGATATTATTTTCTCCCAGATAGAATCTCTAAATAAAGATTTCCAACAACGAAACACGAATCAAAATGTCATTCCCAATGAATTTGCGGGCCTTGCTGCAGATATTGGATTTGAATTTTGCCTGGCCAATATTGATCCATTAGGTGCACAGACGAATGGAATTGTCAGAACAGAAACGGACTATAGTTGCATTGGAAATTTTGGAGAGGTCACGGAGAATGGAGTGCCACGGGTTTATTATACAAATCTTGGCGGATCGGATGCATGGGATTCTGATCGCTACTTAAATATATGGGTGGCTTCTACTTGTCGTCAATTCGTTGGCTATGGTTCCTTTCCCGGAGAATTCATCAAAGAGGAAGATGGAATTATTGTTCATTCAGACTTCTTTGGTATTCGCGATCAGGCTTCTACCTCCGCTCCTTATTTTCTTGGCAAAACAGCAACTCATGAAATCGGCCATTACTTCAACTTGCGTCACATATGGGGAGAGTCAGGGTCTTGTGATATGGACGATGGTATTTCCGATACTCCTTTTCAGGAAACCAGTTATTTAAACTCCTGCCCTATTCACCCCATCTCTTCTTGTGGTTCCAATGATATGTTTATGAACTTCATGGATTACAGTGACGATGAATGCTTGGCCATGTTTACACTGGAACAAAAAAATACCATGCTGGCAACATTGATGGCAGAACGAGCATCCTTATTGGAATCGGATGTTTGTGTAAAAGAAGAAATTGTTTTCGATACCCCTATTTTCCTTTACCCCAATCCTGCGAAAGATTGTTTGAACATTCTTTTGGATGAAACGATTCAAGGAACTATCGATTTGCGCATTTTGAATACAGCGGGACAAGAAGTTTATATAAACACCATAAATGCTTCTGGTCTTCATGCTCCAGATTTGTCTCATCTTGCTAATGGAATTTATTTTGTTAATTTTAACCACAATGATGAAGTGTACTTTTCTAAATTTGTTATTGCGAAATAATTTATTCTCTTTTCAGAAAAACATTTACACCTGATAAAACTATAAAACCATGCAATCTTCCTTCAAATATTTTTTACTGTTTGTTTGCTTTTGTTTTACGGCAACAGCTTGTACTAAAAAAACGAATGAGCGAATTACCGATACCAGTCAATTAATGAAAATAATTGAGATTTATAAAAGTCCATGTTTTGGAAAATGCCCAGTTTACACGCTAAGCATATATGACAATGGATTAGCAACGTATGAAGGCAAAATAAATACAGATCTAAAAGGAATGAATCAGCGTTTTTTATCGGATACAGAATTTAGCTCTATTAAAGCAGCTTTCAAAAAATCGAATTGGATGTCCTTAAAAGACAATTATCCAAGCGGTGTATCTGATTTACCAAAAAAGGTCATCACCTATCATACCAAGGAACAATCTAAGAAAGTAGTTGGAGATATGAAGTTGCCAGAAGTTGTCAATGCAATTGTCCTTCAATTGGATGCTATTGCTAAAAACGGAAACTGGATACATGTGGAAACGACGACGGAAGAAAAAATGGGCGACAATAATAATCCGATCATCGAAAATGAGATTTTAGTTGATTTCAAAGACGGAATATCTGCCGAAGAATTCATCAAGGAATTTGCAACCTATGATTTAAAAATCAAAAAGCAAGTTGTGCCCAATAGCAGTATTTATCTTTTGGAATTTAATCCTGAAAAAATTAAACCCGCTTATATGCTCAATACGCTTAAAAATAATAAGCAGATAAAAGTAGCGGAGTTTAATAAAAGAGTTTCGGAAAGAGGTATTGAAAATTAGTACCATTCTAAACCATTTTTCAGAATTAATAACTTGATGAAAACGAAAAAGAAAGTTTTTTCTATACTGGGGATCATATTGGTTTTGATAGGAATATACTTTGTATACAAAACCATCTCAGATAGCGCTAACCAGAAAAAACATCAAGAATGGGTTAGTACCTTGGAACATACTGCATCTGAGAATGTGCAGATACTGACAGATACCATTCTGGTGGATTATCTAAATGAAAAAAGAACATTAGGAATTTATTTACCTGCCAACTACGCGAAAGATTCACAAGCATATTCAGTAATTTATTTTTTAGACGGACAGTCCTTATTTGATCAAAAAATCCAAGAAGGAATGGAATGGGGCTTAGATGAAGTATTGGATAGTCTTGGAAAATTAGACCAAGAACAATCAATAATAGTCGGGATATATAATTCAGAAAGGAGGATGAAAGAATACAAACCGTTTCCTTCTACTCGATGGTATTCCGATTGGGTTGTCAGTGGAGATCAACATTCTGATTGGATCGTAAAAAGATTAAAGCCTTGGATAGATTCAAAGTATAGAACGAAAAAAGAAGCAAGTTCTACCTTCATAGGAGGAGCTTCTTTAGGTGGCTTAATGTCCTATTTTATGTTGATGGAATATTCCGAAATATTTGGAGGCGGGATAGTCTTTTCGCCTTCTTTTTGGGTAAATGAAAAAGTATATTCCCTTCATGAAAATAATAAAAACCTATCTCAGCAAAAAATATACTTTAATGCCGGGCAACTAGAAACTCCAACGGTAAACAGTGTTAAACGCATGGAAGAAATATTATTAAAATCCGGAATGCCAAAAGAAAACATAAAAGTAGATATAGAGGATGGATTGGGCCATTGGCACATGACCTGGAAAGAAGGGTTTAAGAAGACTTATCCTTGGATTGTAACAAATTAATACAACTTTAAGCTAAGCTGTCTTAATAACATTGCTCTAAAATGTAAGCTTGACTGAAATCCATGAATTTTAATATTGATTGATCTCCCCTTCCCTACAGATTTCAAAAATCCATTTCTTACTTTATTTCGTATCTATTCTAGTTGAATCCCTCTATCCAGAGACTTTTCCAATTTATTAATCGAAAAAATGGCTTTTCTTCTCAACTTTGTAGCTAATTTGGCATTCTTTTTAGCTATATATAAATTATTTAATATATAGTATTCAACCCCAATTCTCAATATTTTAAAAACTCCCAGTATGAAACTTTTTACAGTTATTACTTTTTTCCTTTTCTCCTTTTCTCTGCTTGCTCAAAATGCCTCTATAAAAGGACAATTGCAGGATGACAAAAACGAAGCAGTTATCTATGCAAACATTGCACTTCACAACGCTAGCGATAGTACTATGGTGAAAGTGGAAACCAGTGATGTCACAGGTATTTTCAATATACAAGGAATCAAAGCGGGCAATTACTTTTTAAAAGTAAGCTATGTTGGTTTAGCTGATTTGGAAAAGAAAGACTTGGTTTTGACAGATGGACAGGTCTTGGATCTGGGCGTAATCAAGATGGCTACTGCTGCGACTGATTTAGAAGAAGTCACGGTCACCGCTCAACGGGCTTTGGTAGAAGTCAAACCAGACCGAACTGTATTCAATGTCCAAGGAACGATCAATAGTGTTGGAGATGACGCGCTTTCTCTTTTGCGAAAAGCACCAGGAGTGAACGTTGACAACAATGACAATGTAAATGTGCTGGGACGAGGAGGTGTGCAAATTTATGTAGATGGAAAACCATTGCCACTTACGGGAGCTGACTTGGCTGGCTACTTACAAAATATTCCGGCAGAGCAAATTGACAGAATTGATATCATTACCAATCCCGGTGCAAAATATGAAGCAGAGGGAAATGCAGGGATTATTGATATTAGAATGAAGAGAGATAAAAATCTAGGTACGAATGGATCATTGAGTACAACCTATAGTAAAGGAAGACATTACAAATACAACGTTTCTGGTACAGCCAATTACCGGAATAAAAACATGAATGTTTTTGGGAATGCAGGTTTCGGTCAATTCGAATCTTTCAATGATCATTTATTTGATGGCTTTCAAAATGGTTTGCGTTTGAATGAAGTCAACAACTCTTTTGCGTTTGGTGATTTTATAAACTATAGAGTGGGTGTCGATTTTTTTATTGGTAAAAAACAGACCTTAGGATTTCTAGTCAGTGGCGCTGACAATACTAGGAATAATGAAGCCAAAGATGTGATTGAAATTTCACAAGAAAGCATGCAAAGCAATATCGACAGCGTACTGGTTGCCAATAACACTTCAGACAACGAACGTAACAACAATACTTTTAACATCAATTATCGATATGATATTGGTAAAGGAAAAAGCCTAAATGTTGACCTCGATTATGGACGATATAAAAACACGAGTATAAGATTTCAACCTAATTTATATTACAATAATGTCAATCAGGATATTTTATTCAGTTCTGTAATCAATGCATTTGACACACCAACTGATATTGATATTTATACTGCAAAGATAGATTTTGAATATCCCTTAGCAGGAGGGCAACTGGGACTGGGTTCGAAATTTAGCCGGGTTGTATCTGATAACATCTTTTTATTTTTTGATGAAATAAATGGTGTAAATATTAGAAACGATGTTCGATCGAATCGTTTTGATTATGATGAAAATGTAGCGGCAGGTTACATTACTTACAACAGACCGATAGATAAAAAATGGAGCTTTGCAGCAGGACTTCGAGCAGAGCAAACTGATGCCGTTGGTAACCTGCAACCCTTTTTGGTTTCCTTGCAAGAGCCGCCTGTTGATTTAAATTACCTCAGCTGGTTTCCCAACGCTGGATTAACTTACAATCCTAAACAAGGACACACTTTCAATTTGAGCTACGGCAGACGGATCAACCGTCCGGACTACAACGTGCTCAATCCTTTTAACAATCGTTTGAGTGAATTGTCTTACGAAAAAGGGAATCCATTTTTACGTCCTGAGATCGTGAACAACTTTGAATTAGGATACACTTTAAAATACCGTTATAATTTCAAAATTGCGTACAGTAAAACGGATGATCAAATCACCAGACTCATTGCTCCAGATGAAGAAGATCCTCGTGCAGGATTTATCACCTGGGATAATCTAGCTTCACAAACAGTCTTTAGTGCCAACATTAGTGCGCCAATGCAAATCAATAAAAAATGGAGTGCCTTTTTTAATATCAGTGCCAATCGCATAGACAATCAAGCAGATTATGGCGATGGAAAAGTCATCGACCTTCAAGCATTTTCTTATAGCATCTTCTCTCAGCAAACCTTTGATTTACCAGGTGGATTTAAAGGAGAGGTATCTGGTTATTATTCTGGCCCTGGTGTATGGGGAGGAGTATTTGAATACGAATCGTCTTGGTCCTTGAATTTGGGTTTACAGAAAAAGTTTTTCCAAAAACGCATGAATGTCAAATTGAGTTTCAGTGATATTTTCTATGAATCTGGTTGGGATGGTGTCTCAGACTTTGCAGGCGCTAAATCTTTTGGCAGCGGCAGGTATGACTCCCGTCGTGCTGCGATAAGTGTCAGCTATAATTTTGGAAATGAAAATGTAAAATCTCGGAAACGGAAGACTGGAATTGAAGATGAATCTAAGCGGGTTGGAGGTTAGTGGTTTTTTAGTATTTAGTATTCAGTACTTAGTATCTAGTACTGAATACTAGATACTAAATACTCCCCCACCCTACCAAATCCCTTTCAGCTCAGTAATACTTCCTGAGATCAATTCAGCACTCCCCTTCTTCACCAACAATTCAATTTTTGAAAAAGGTTTAGTTGGAAAACAAATCTCGGTCATCACGCACTGACCTTGATCTGCAAACAATTCTACTGAGGCATGATCAACATAAAGGAGCATATCTACGGTTTCTTGTTCATAATCTACTTCTCCAAAATGAATTCCAGGGAAGTCTGCACTAAAATCTACCTTACCTGATTTTTCGCGGTTGATTGCAAAACGATTTGCTACCCCATCAAATTCAATGTCTACATATTCTGAGGCATCATTGGATAAACGAATTCCGATAGTATTGCTCGCTGGTTTTTTGAAGGACAGATTTATTTTGAATAGAGTTTGAGCTGCACTACTATAAATTTCTGTCGTTTCATTATAAACTTTAGCATCAACAGTATGACTCTTACCTTCTATTTTTGCGAGCTCCTTGACAGGCATGGATCGGATTTTAAAATCGTTGTTCTTCTCTTTATGCAAAGTTAAGCTTCGAGCTAAAGTCATGGCACTTCGCCATTTTTTAGAAGGAACGATCTGTGCATATTGCCAGTTACTCATCCAACCCAAAGCCAAAATTCTACCATCTTCTTTCGGGACATTCGCCCAAGTCACCAAAGCATAATTATCTTTTCCATAGTCTAACCATTTTTGGTTTTTAAAATCTCCTTTAAATTCTTTTCCATCAAAACCTCCGACAAAATAACTGGTTGCAGTTCCGCCGTTTGGTCCTTCTTTTTGTATGCTTGTAATCAAGACCCATTTCGTCAAATCAGTTCCTTCCACTTTCATTGGAAATAAATCTGGGCATTCCCACAAGCGTTTATCTCCAGGAATCCCGAATTCAGATTGATAAGTCCAATCTTTTAAATTTGGGGAATTGTAAATACGGACTTTATCATAAGCCGCAAAAACCATTATCCACTTTTCACTCTCTGCATGCCAAATCACCTTCGGATCTCGAAAGTCTTTTATACCCGGATTGCTGACTACTGGGTTATCAGCATACTTGGTCCAAGTTCGGCCTTTGTCATTTGAATATGCAATGGATTGATATTGAAAAGTTTTGGTTTGGGCTTTCTCTCCAGCCATATCATGGTGTGTAAAAATTGCGATCAAAGGTCCTTTTCCCTTTTCACCAAAGCCACTTGTATTCTCAGCATCATAGACCGCAGATCCAGAAAATATTAATCCCAATGAATCGGGATAAAGTGCGATTGGCAAATGCTCCCAACTGACCATATCTGGACTGACCGCATGTCCCCAATGCATCGGTCCCCAAACAGTCGAATCGGGATAATATTGATAAAATAAATGGTATTCCCCTTCATAAAAAACCATTCCATTTGGGTCATTCATCCAATTGGCTTCCGGCGAGAAGTGCAATTGATTGCGGTATTGCTCTTTGTAATAGGAATTGTCTGGTGCAGTTTTCACATCGACCGGTATTGAGGAATTATCCACACAAGCTATGAATAGAAGACTGCAACAAAATAAAATCAGGGAGTTTTTCATTTAATATATTTAAGAACAAAACTTGAAGAGAAACGCATTTTCTAAAATTAACAAATAAATCAAAAGCCAATACTAAGTCTTGACATTAAATTCCTTTCAACCTTGAAAATTGCCCTAAAATCAATATTGGTATTTTTCCTTTTTGGGTTTCTTTTTAAAGGAGTTCTTTTCCGGTCTATGGTTAAGTACAAAATTGGTCCAGAGCGAATGATATATGCATTGACTGATCAAAAAATCATTGAGGAACTTCATCAATTACAAAAAGAAAAGACACTTAGTGAAAAAGACATCATGCAAATAAGCCGTAAATTTTGTCAGCAAAAATTGTCCTTTACTTTTGAAAAAGTAACTTCAGATCCAAACGAAATTCTAAAAGAAGGCAAAGCGGACTGTATTGGTTATTCAGCTTTGTTTACTGTTGTGACAAATTACCTGCTCGAACAACAAGGATACGCTTCAAGTACTAGGTGTCGACATGCTGTAGGAAAACTATATGTGTTTGGTATTGATGTGCATCAGTATTTCAAGAATCCTTTTTTCAAGGATCATGACTTTAATATGATCCATAATCAAGAGACAGAAGAATCTACCTTTGTTGATGCTAGTCTGTATGATTATTTTGGCATTAAGACGGTGAGTAGGAAATAGTAATTCTTAACCTAATCTTCATACCCTTTTTCTTCCAAACGTTTGGATATCCACCAATAATTTCCAGCAGGATCAACGATTCCACTTTGCCGATCACCATAATCCATATCCGCAGCAGCGAAGATTTCTGAACCTCCATTATCCAATGCTCTTTGATGCAAATCATCTACATCCTCAACGTATAGGTAGAGTGCTGTCTTCATACCAGCAAAGTCGCCACGTGCC
>CALIAG010000397.1 GCA_938041325.1 uncultured Saprospiraceae bacterium
CACTTTGCGTCTTTGAGCAAAAGGGCTAAACAGTTCCACTTCATAGAATACATCATCGTAGACCATAGCCGTCCAAAGGCTCTTTTCGGGCTTATGGATATCTTGAACTGCACCAGCATCATATAGCTGTTCGCCTTGATAGACGATATCGCCATCAAAATGTAACTCGAAAAGATCTTGAGATTTAGCCAATGAAAGTGTCAATTTAGTTAAAATGTGTTACTAACCTCGAAACTCTGATTTCCACTCTTGATTAGGAGGCTAATAAGTAAAAGTACGGAATTCTACTAATAATCTTACATTTCAGAATTTGAAGAAAAGAGTATGGAGCAACAAAAGAATATAAACTTGTAAATTAGATGTATGAAGTCAGCTATACTAATAGTCACATTATTGGTTACTTTAATTACTAGATTAGTAGGTCAAGATCCTTTCTTCATCAACTATACTATAGATGATGGTTTACCTAGTAATGAAGTGTATGATGTCGAAATAGATAATGACGGAGTAATTTGGTTTACCACAGATCGTGGAGTCTCGTCTTATGACAGTTATGAATTTACCAACTATACCACTTTCGATGGCCTACAAGACAACGTTAACTTTGAGATCTTCAAAGATTCTGAGGGTGTACTTTGGTTTTTTGGATATAATGGAAAAATAACCTTATACGAAAAGGGCAAATTTAAAACCTATGAATATAATGATGAACTTATTCAACTTTCAAAGCCAGTATACGGAGTTTACGTAAAAGAAATTCAGCAAACCGATAAAAACACATTAGTACTTTCATATGACTTACAAAAGGGAGCATGTATATTTTCCATTTACAAAGACAAAAAACCAACAAGAAATTGTCAATCTAATTCCCCCCAAAAAATAAAAATAAACGAATTCACTTTTTCCTTCAGTTTGAAGTCTTCTAATCAAAATGGGACTACCCCAATTTCATATAAAACCGAAACAGAGGAATTCATATCAAAAATTGATATTGCATCAAACGTCAACTTTTTCTATACTAAGGGAAGCAAAATATTTTTTTCAGACATATCTGTTAATGGCTTACAAATATATGATTTCGAATCACGTCAAATTGACACTATTCTTCGGCAATATAAAATTACTGATGTAAAAAGTGATCAAAATGATAACTATTGGCTATCAACAACAACCAGCGGTGTTCTTCTCATCTCAAATATAAATATTAATACTCTAGACACTAACACAAAGTCAATATCATCAAAAGATAATTTTATGAAATTGCATGCATTCGCGAATAAGCTTTTTTGTGGTGTATCCGAAAATAAGCTTATTACGATAAATAAATTCAATAACGTAAATCAAATTCCATTACCATTCCAAAATTATACCAAACCTAACATTGATCAATTTCAAACTATTAAGCAAGGAAAAAATCTAATATTTACTGGCCATAATGCGGAGATAGTCGAAGACTCTTTTGTGCTCAAAGAAAATCAGATAATGAAAAGATTATTTTACTTATCTAATGGAAAAATAGCGCTTAGGACTATAAATCAGATAAACATACATTCCGATATCCACTTAAGCGATACAATTCGAATAAAATTAAATCAAAACCCTTCAATAATTGCCGAAAGCCCTAATTCGGAAATATGGATTGGTACACTAGGAGAATTATATAAAATTGAAAATTTTAATTTCTCAAACTTTCGAGAAATAAAAGTTAATAATGATAAAACGGGTAGAATAAGTGACATATCTTTTGATAAGTTGAATAACACTTGGATTAGTACCATTGGGAATGGAATATTTATGATCAACTCAAGAGATACTATTCACTTTAATACCTCCAACGGCCTAACCACTAATATCGTGAACACGGTCGAAGTGACCGATACAAATAACGTTTGGGTTGGCACCAATAATGGACTTAATTTACTACACTATGACCCCACTGATAATTCAATACAATTCGTAGAATATTTTGATAAAAGTGATGGATTAAATACCAGCTATATCAATGACATTATTGAATGGAATGAGAATATTTACATTGCATCCCCCAATGGCATTTGTACATTCCCAGCAGATAAAATCCAAAAGAAAAGTGCTGAAGTACCTATCAAAATCAATTCGTCTTATGTAAACGACAGCTTAATACTGCAGAAGGATTTAAAAGATTTATCGTTTAATCAAAACCAAATTACGATTCAATTCAGAGCCATTCGTCATAGTAGATCTGAAAATCAAAAATTATATAAATACAAACTAGAAAGAAATTCTGAAAAAAGAGATTGGGTCTTTACCAATGATACAGAAGCTATATATGATAACTTAAAATATGGAGATTATACCTTTAGCGTGAATGCAGTAAACAAAATTGGTGAATGGAATAAAAATGCGGAAAAATTAAAATTCACTATACGCCCACATTACACTGATACTGCTTGGTTTAAAGCACTAATTTTAATAGGATCTATAATTATTACAATTCTAACTTCATTATATTTTATAAGGGGATATAAAAAGACTAAAGCCACTGAACTAGAATTAGAAGAGGTTAAAAGAAAATCCAAAGAAGCAGAACTTTCAGCATTACGAAATCAAATGAATCCACACTTCATTTTTAATAGTCTCAATACGATTCAAAATTTTGTTTTCAAGAAAGATGTTAAAAAGGCAAATTTTCTTCTCACCAAATTTTCTTCTCTTATACGTAGAAGT